>JAQWHT010000008.1 GCA_029249225.1 Flavobacteriaceae bacterium | reverse complement strand
GCAAACGGCTCTGTTTATTTTGATGTTCAAAACTTTAATAAGGAACACAATTACGGCAAACTTAGCGGTCGCAAATTAGAAGACATGCTAGCCAACACTAGGACACTTACTGCTCAAGATGAAAAAAAGTCACCACAGGATTTTGCCCTATGGAAGAAAGCAGAACCACAGCATATTATGCGCTGGCCGTCTCAGTGGGGAGATGGTTTTCCCGGCTGGCACCTAGAGTGCACCGCAATGAGCACCAAATACTTAGGTGATACTTTTGACATTCACGGAGGCGGCATGGATTTGAAATTCCCCCATCATGAATGTGAGATTGCTCAAGCTGAAGCAGTCTATAAAAAAAATCCTGTGAATTATTGGTTACATGCCAATATGCTCACGCTCAATGGGAAGAAAATGGCAAAATCAACAGGGAATAATATACTTCCTCATGAAATGTTCAGTGGAGAAAATGCCATTTTCAATAAAAGTTTTTCTCCTATGGTTACTCGCTTTTTTATGCTTCAAGCGCATTACAGAAGCATAGTGGATTTAAGCGAAATCGCACTCGAAGCATCTGAAAAAGGTTTTAATCGATTAGTCGAAGGACTTCAAAAGCTTGATCAATTAGCAGTAAGTGACACCTCTTCTGGTTTTAATATAAAACAATGGCAGCAAAACTGTTTCGCTGCAATGAATGATGATTTTAATAGTCCTGTTCTTATTGCCCACTTATTTGATGCTGTAAAATACATTAACGCTGTTTCCAGTGGAACACATCACATTAGCGAAGAAGATCTTGATGTTCTTTCAAAAAAAATGAAAGATTTCTTTTATGATGTTTTAGGGCTTTTAACTCCTGAAAAAGATGAAAATAAAAACGAATCTACTCAACTTGAAGCTGCAGTTGAATTACTTGTGAAACTTAGGGAAAAAGCAAGAGCAAATAAAGATTTTCAAACTTCTGATCTAATTCGAAATAGTCTTAACGAAATACAAATACAACTAAACGATACTCCGGAGGGAACTTCTTTTAAAATCAACTAATTATTTTCACCCTTGAAGAAAATTATAATTTTCCCTTTTATAGTAATAATCAAAGGATATCAACTCATAATCTCTCCACTCTTACCCCCCACTTGTCGATTTCAACCAACCTGCTCACAGTATAGTATGGAGGCCTTAACTAAATTTGGCCTTTTAAAAGGAGGGTGGCTCGCCATTAAAAGAATTTCAAAATGTCATCCTTGGGGCAGTTCAGGATATGATCCTATTCCTTGAAGTTTTATTTCGTTTTGATTTGATTTTAATTACTTTTACTAGGACTTAAAATTTACCGTATGTTTCTTGCAAAAATTGACTGGGCGCCCAGTGAAACCCTTTTTAAAATTGGGAGTTTTGGGGTACACTATTACAGCTTAATGTTTGTTATCGCCTTCGGACTTGGATATTATCTTATGAAAAAGATTTTTGAAAAAGAGAACATTCCGATTGAGACTTTAGAGTCGCTATTTGTTTACATGGTTGTTTCAATTTTGTTAGGAGCTCGCTTGGGTGATGTATTTTTTTATAGCTGGGATTATTATCAAGATCATTTACTGGAAATTTTACTCCCTATCAGAGAAACTGCTGATGGATATACTTTCACTGGATTTCGAGGTTTAGCGAGCCATGGCGCAGTAATTGGAGTGCTAATTGGAATTTACCTCTTTCAAAAGAAATTTAAGGACAAGTCTCTTCTTTGGCTTTTGGATCATCTAACTATTCCTGTTTCTCTTGGGGCAGCCTTTGTTAGACTTGGTAACTTTTTTAACTCTGAAATAGTAGGGAAATATACGGGTAATAATTTTGGCGTAGTTTTTTTAAATAATCGGGAAACATTACCAAGACATCCTGCACAACTCTATGAAGCGTTGTGTTATTTATGTTTATTTTTTGCTTTAAGATACACTTATAAAAGCGCTACCAAACACAAGGACGGGTATCTGTTTGGACTCTTTTTTACCGGTATGTTCAGCATTCGATTTTTAATCGAGTTTATCAAAGAAAGTCAAGGGGGCTTTGAAGAGGTCATGCCATTTTTCACCACAGGTCAATGGTTGAGTATTCCTCTAATCGTCATGGGATTAATTCTCATTCTTAGAAAAAACAAAGTTAGTGAGTCATGAATCTCCGGCTTCGGATAATTGTTTTGATGTTTGCTTCAATTGGGTTTATCAAGTGCACCCAAAAAAAATCAAACCCAGTAAAAGAAAAACAAATTACTTTTAAAAAAGAAGGTAATTTATCTATTCTTTCTAAAGGTGGGGATACTATTGCTCAATTTGAAATTGAAATCGCTGACACTCCTTACGAAAGACAAACTGGACTTATGTACAGAGAAGAATTGCTCTCAGGAAAAGCTATGCTTTTTGTTTTTGAAAAAAATCAAATGAGAGGCTTTTATATGAAAAATACATTGATCTCGCTTGACCTAATCTTTATTGACGCCGGATTGAACATCACTCATATGCATCCTAATGCAAAACCCTTTGACACCGAATCCATTTCTTCTAAATATCCTGTAAAATACGTACTTGAAATCAATGCAGGTCTTTGTGAAATCCTTAATATAGAAAATGGAATGAAAATTAATTTTAATCGCTTATGAACCAAGAAATATTAGAACAACTTCAATATCCCATAGGAAAATTTGATTGGAATGAAGAGCGTAGCCCTAAAGTTTTAGAAAATGCCATAGCAAAACTTAAAAACTTCCCTGTAGAGCTAAATAAAACAGTTGTTTCTTTACCTGAGTCTGTATTGCTTCATCGTTACCGACCCGGAGGGTGGACTATTGCTCAGGTAATTCATCATATCGCTGATAGTCATATGCATTCGTATTTGCGCTTTAAACATGCTGTACTGGAGGATACACCGGCAATTAAAGATTATGAAGAAAGTAAATGGGCCAACCTAACTGATGCTTCAAATACTGAAATTGATTACAGTTTAAACTTAATTGCTGCTCTACACTATCGTTGGGTACTCTTTTTAAAAAACTTATCTCAAGAAGACTTTAAAAAATCCTATTACCATCCTGAACGAAGTAAACACTATCCTCTAGATGTTACGCTTCTTATCTATGCATGGCATGGTGAACACCATTTGGCGCATATAAAAAATGCTATTAAAAAAGCTTATTGATAAAAAAAGCCAAGTCTTAAAACTTGGCTTTTTTTTGATATTTAGAGAAAATTTACTTTTTATCTTCTAGTAATACTTTCTTTTTTTGAGTATCGTACATCACAGGGGTTGCAATAAATACAGAGGAGTAGGTTCCTACAATAACCCCTATAATGAGCGCAAACATAAATCCTCGAATCGATTCCCCTCCAAAAATAAAAATTGCCAAAAGAACAATGAGTGTGGTTAAGGAAGTGTTTAATGTCCTACTTAAAGTACTATTTAAAGCAGCATTCACAGTATTGTTGAATTCCCATTTGGTATGTTCATTTACATATTCACGAATACGATCAAACACGACAACAGTATCATTTAGAGAATATCCAATTACTGTCAAAATAGCCGCAATGAAAGCTTGATTGATTTCCATGCTGAAAGGCATAAAGGTGTAGGTGATAGAGAAGATTCCCAACACGATCAGTACGTCGTGAAAAACAGCTGCAACAGCGCCAAGCGAGAATTGCCATTTTTGGAAACGGAGTAAGATGTAAAGGAATACCACTATAAGAGAACCAATTACAGCCAAGAATGAATTATTTTTGATATCATCAGCAATGGTGGGTCCAACTTTGATAGAAGACATAATCCCAATTGTTTTTTCAGAACTACCTTTTACAAAGCCTTCATAGCTGATCCCATCTGGTAAATAAGGTTGCAAAGAAGTATATAACTTTTCATGAATTTCTTCATCAACAGCAACACCTTCAACATCTACTTTATATTTAGTAGTAATCTTAAGTTGGTTTTCTTCTCCAAAAGTTTTGACTTCAGCACTTCCAAATTCAGTATTCAAAACACTACTTATTTCAGTAGGATTTACTGGGTTTTCAAAACGAACAGTATACGACCTACCTCCCAAAAAATCAACACCCTGATTAAGCCCTTGAAAAGTCAATGAAGCTAAGCTTAATAAAATTAGAACCGAAGAAACCAAGTAAGCAATTTTACGTCGTTGTAAAAATGAGATACTGATATCCGATAGCAATCCTTTCGTTGCTTTGGTTGAGAATGAAACATTTTTACCTTTTTCATTACGTGAATCAACTAAAATTCGAGTAATAAAAATTGCAGTAAACAATGAGGTTCCAATCCCGATTAATAATGTTGTAGCAAAACCTTTTATCGGACCTGTTCCAAAAATAAAGAGAATCAAGGCGGTTAGACCAGTGGTAATATTTGCATCTAATATTGAAGAAAGGGCATTATTGAATCCATCAGCAATTGCTTTTCGAATTCCTTTCCCTTTTCTTAATTCTTCTCGGACGCGTTCAAATATAAGAACATTGGCATCAACAGAAATACCAATAGTCAATACTATCCCTGCAATACCAGGTAACGTTAGCACAGCACCTAAACCTGCAAGAATCCCAAAAATTAAAAGAATGTTGAGTAATAAAGCGATATCAGCAAAGAGTCCTGAACTACCATAGTAAAATACCATCCAAACCAATACAAAGATCAAAGCGATAACAAAAGAATAGATACCTGACTGGATTGCTTCTTTTCCGAGCGAGGGACCTACTATCTCTGATTGAATTATTTCAGCAGAAGCGGGAAGTTTCCCTGCACGTAAAACATTCGCCAAGTCGATTGCTTCATTCAATGAGAAATCTCCTGTGATTTCAGACCGACCACCAGCGATAGCACCACTAGATACTCCAGGAGCAGAATAAACAATGTTGTCCAAAACTATTGCAATATTACTAGCTTCTTTAAAAGCTTTTCCTGTCATATTTTCCCAAATTCGAGAACCTCTGGAGTCCATTTGCATAGAAACAGCTGGATTTCCTAATTGATCAAAGGTTTGAACTGCATCTACCACTACGCCTCCGCTTAGAGGTGCACGATTGTCTCTATTTGAACGCAGCGCAAATAATTCAACCACGTCACTATCAGCTTCAGGTTTCCCAAGTGCAAAACGAACATAGCGATACTCAGAAGGTAATAATTTACGTACCTCAGGTTGGTTTAAATAACCTAAGATTTGCTCACCATCGCGAGCTGCAAACTGAGCTAAAACGGGACCTCCTTGGAATCCTTGACCTACAATTTTATCTAAAATTAAATTTTCTGTCAGGGGTGCAATAGAATCTGTAGAAGCAACATCTGCAAGCAAATCATCGATTTCAGAAGCTGCATCTTTTTCTTCTAGCGTATCATCTGTAACTGTATTTTTTGACTGATTACTCACTAACTCATTAGCCTGAATTAAAAAGCCTATAAGAGCATCATTTTTGAAAGTTTCCCAAAATTCTAACTGTGCTGTACTCTGTAAAAGGTTTTTAACACGATCAACATCTTTAGCTCCAGGGAGTTCAACTAAAATACGACCAGAAGTACCTAATCGTTGGATATTGGGTTGAGTTACACCAAATTTATCAATTCGTTTTCGTAATACTTCAAATGCAGAAACTATGGATTCATCAATTTTACGGCGAATAACAACTTGGGTTTCGGCATCCGACATTTCAAAATTGATTTCTTCACTTAAAGTTCGGTTACCAAAAATTTCTGGTGAAGATAATTTTTGATCACCTTTAACTGTCTCAAAAGCAGTGAAAAATGACTCGACATAGGGTTCATCAGTTGATTTTTGAAGAAGATTTGCTTCTTCCAGGGCTTTATTAAACACCACATTTCTTGTGTTTTCAGCCAAACCTTTTAAAATGTCTCTAATTGAGATTTGGAGAATTACATTAATCCCTCCTTTTAAATCGAGTCCTTTATTAAGTTCTTTTGCCTTAGCATCGTTGTAAGAGGTAAAGCCATAAATACTGTTGTTACCGATAGAATCAAGATAGGCAGCGATCTTATTATCTCTGACTTCGAAATAATCGGGCACTTCCTCTGATGTTGTTTGTACAGCGAAGTTTTCAGCTTCGGTTTCAACGCTACTACTAATAAATGTAAATGAGAGTTGGTAAATACTTACAAGAGCAAATAAGATCCCAAAGACTCTGACTAATGAATTGTTTTGCATTTCAATAAAATTTAAGCTCAATTAAGGCGTGCAAATATAGGATTAAAGCTAGGATTTGGCAACTCTTAAAAGGAATATTGCCATCTGAAAAAGAATCGGTCTTAAAGTACGTCTTTAAGGGCACTGTTCATGCTCTTCACTTTTTCAGCACTTTCATTCAACTGTTGCTTTTCTCTCTCATCTAATTTAACATCAACTATAGCCTCAACACCATTAGATCCAATAATACAGGGCACACCAATACAGATGTCTTCTAATCCGTATTCTCCTTCAAGCCTAACAGAACAGGGTATCATACGTTTTTGGTCATTAAGAATACTGTCTACTAAATAGGCTACAGAAGCTCCAGGGGCATACCAAGCAGAGGTTCCTAATAACTTTGTAAGTGTAGCTCCACCTACCATGGTATCTGCCGCAACCTTTTCAAGTGTCTCCTCATCCAAATACTGAGAAACAGGAGCACCATTATAACTCGCAATTCGAGTAAGAGGAATCATAGTTGTGTCACCATGCCCACCTATTACCATTCCTTGGATATCGTTAGCAGGCTTGTCTAAGGCTTTTGAAAGATAAGTTTTAAAGCGAGAACTATCCAAAGCTCCCCCCATTCCAATAATTCTGTTTTTTGGTAATCCAGTAGACTGTAATGCTAGATAAGTCATGGTATCCATTGGATTAGACACAACAACAATAATTGTATTAGGAGAATATTCTAAAATACTAGAAGATACTCCTTGAACTATACCCGCATTGATACCAATCAATTCCTCTCGAGTCATCCCCGGCTTTCTAGGAACTCCTGAAGTTATCACCACAACATCACTTGCTGCAGTTGCAGAATAGTCATTGGTTACCCCAGTAATGGTAGTATTGAATCCGAGCGTTGTAGCAGTTTGAGATAGATCCAGCGCCTTTCCTTCTGCTACACCTTCTTTGATGTCCAGTAAAACAACTTTACTAGCGATTCTTTTTTGGGCAATATATTCAGCACAAGAGGCTCCAACATTTCCAGCCCCAACAATTGTTACTTTCATTGATTTATATTTTATTTTTATTTTTTTTAAAAGACATCTAATCAAAAATATTTAGACGTCAATATTCGCGTAAATGGCATTTTTCTCAATGAATTCTCTTCTAGGAGGAACTTCGTCACCCATTAACATAGAAAAAATTCGGTCTGCCTCTCCCCCATTATCTATAGTTACCTTTCTCAAGGTTCGCTCTTCGGGATTCATAGTCGTATCCCAAAGTTGCTCTGCATTCATTTCACCTAATCCTTTATAGCGCTGCACTGAGGATCCAGAACCATAGTCTTGCATTAAACGATCACGCTGGTCATCATTCCAAGCATAACTTTTCTTTTGTCCCTTTTTGACTAAATATAATGGGGGTGTTGCGATATAGATATAACCCGCTTCAATTAATTCTTTCATGTAGCGGAAAAAGAAAGTTAAAATAAGTGTGGAAATATGACTTCCATCTACATCAGCATCACACATAATAACTATTTTGTGGTAGCGTAACTTTTCAAGGTTTAATGCTTTACTGTCTTCTTCAGTACCAATAGTTACACCAAGGGCTGTATAAATATTACGTATTTCTTCATTTTCAAATACTTTGTGCTGCATAGCCTTTTCCACATTCAATATCTTACCCCGAAGCGGTAAAATTGCCTGAAAATTCCGATCACGTCCTTGTTTGGCTGTTCCCCCTGCAGAATCACCCTCTACAAGAAAAACTTCACATACAGCAGGATCTTGTTCTGAACAATCAGAAAGTTTTCCTGGTAGCCCTCCTCCACTCATAACCGTTTTCCGTTGGACCATTTCTCTGGCTTTACGGGCAGCATGTCGAGCTTGAGCTGCTAATATGACTTTTTGGACTATCGTTTTGGCATCATTAGGATTTTCCTCTAAATAATTTTCCAACATTTCAGATACCGATTGAGACACAGCAGAAGTCACCTCCCTGTTTCCTAACTTAGTTTTGGTTTGTCCTTCAAATTGAGGTTCCGCTACTTTTACTGAAATGATCGCTGTAAGTCCTTCACGAAAATCATCTCCAGCTATTTCAAACTTCAACTTATCTAAAAGACCTGAACTATCAGCATACTTCTTTAATGTGGTGGTTAATCCTCTTCGAAAACCAGAAAGATGAGTTCCACCTTCGTGAGTGTTGATATTATTTACATATGAATGCAAGTTTTCTGAAAAAGAGGTGTTATAAATCATGGCTACTTCAACAGGTATACCATTTTTTTCTCCTTCCATAGAGATAACATCACCAATGATTGCCTCCCTTGTTTCATCTAAAAAGCGAATAAACTCTTTTAACCCTTCTTTTGATAAAAAGGTTTCTGAGACAAAATTGCCCTCATCATCTTTTTGTCTTCTGTCCTCAATAGAAATTTTGATCCCTTTATTCAAATACGCTAACTCTCGCATACGTAATGATAAGGTTTCGTAATTGTACTCTAAGGTTTGTGTAAAAATTTGAGAATCAGGCTTAAAAGTTACTACAGTTCCTTTTTTATCTGTAATCCCAATTTCTTTTACAGGAGCGAGAGTTTTTCCTCTTTCGTATTGCTGTTCCCAAATTTTTCCTTCTCTATAAACTGTAGCTTTTAGACTTTCAGAAAGGGCATTAACACAGGATACTCCAACACCATGAAGTCCTCCTGAAACTTTATACGAGTCCTTATCAAATTTACCTCCAGCACCTATTTTGGTCATTACAACCTCTAGTGCAGAAACCCCCTCTTTTTTATGAATTCCTACTGGAATTCCTCGACCATTATCATGGGTAGTGATGGAATTATCTTCATTAATGATAACGGATATTTCGTCACAATGCCCCGCTAGTGCTTCATCAATGGAATTATCAACTACTTCATAGACGAGATGATGAAGCCCCCTAGAACCAACGTCACCTATATACATAGAAGGTCTCATACGGACATGTTCCATTCCCTCTAGGGCCTGAATACTGTCAGCTGAATAATTATTATTCTGATTTTCTTCGCTCATAATTGTTAAGTTAATGTCCGCTTAACGCAGACTAACAAATATAATTATAAGGGGTCGCAAATTGATTGTTAAGCCTTATGGATATTG
The DNA here is from genome assembly GCA_029249225.1 of Flavobacteriaceae bacterium. Classification (GTDB taxonomy): domain Bacteria; phylum Bacteroidota; class Bacteroidia; order Flavobacteriales; family Flavobacteriaceae; genus MS024-2A. The sequence continues at coordinate 1,280 of JAQWHT010000008.1, read as the reverse complement.
CCAAGTTATCAACAAAAAGTGTGAAGATTTTTTACCCAAATAGACCCCTAAAATGTTCTATTATTTTTATTCATTATAGCCTTTTTCGTGAACTCTGGCAACAGCGCGTCCACTGGGGTCATTTTGATTTTGAAAAGCTGCGTCCCAAGCCAAAGCAACGGGCGTGCTACACGCAACCGAGGGAACCGAGGGGACACTTAAAGCCGCTGCTTCACTAGGAAAATGAGACTCAAAAATTGAACGGTAATAAAACTCCTCTTTATTTTGAGGGGTTTGTACGGGAAAACGATAATGCGCATTTGCCATTTGCTCGTCGCTTACTTCTTCAGAAACTAATTCTTTAAGAGTATCTATCCAACTGTACCCAACACCATCAGAAAACTGTTCTTTTTGTCTCCATGCAACACTTTCGGGAAGGTAGGACTCAAATGCCTTTCGCAAAACCCATTTTTCCATTCGATCCTCCGTGATCATTTTATCTTTTGGGTTTAGACGCATAGCTACTTCAATAAATTCTTTGTCTAAAAAAGGGACCCGTCCTTCTATTCCCCATGCAGCGAGTGACTTATTTGCTCGCAAACAATCATACTGATGGAGCTTTTCTAGTTTGCGAACTGTTTCTTCATGAAATTCTTTTTCATTGGGAGCTTTATGAAAGTATAAATATCCTCCAAAGAGCTCATCTGCTCCTTCTCCTGATAGAACCATTTTAATCCCTAAAGCTTTAATTGCTCGTGCCATAAGATACATAGGGGTTGAGGCTCTAATTGTAGTAATATCATAAGTTTCCAAATGATAGATTACTTCTCGTATAGCATCTAACCCTTCCTGTATAGTAAATTTAATTTCATGATGAACAGTACCAATTGATTTTGCAACCTCTTGAGCTGCTGCTAGATCAGGAGAACCCTCAAGACCAACTGAAAACGAATGTAATTGCGGCCACCATGCTGCTTTTGTATCGTTAGAACCTACAGCATGGTATAAGCCTGATTGGAAAGATTTTGACAATGTAAAAAACAACTTTACGTCGATTGAAGACCTTCACGATGCTTTGTCTGATGCAGTTCATCGTCAACTCATGAGTGATGTACCATATGGGGTGTTGCTTTCTGGAGGTTTGGACTCTTCAATCACATCGGCATTAGCTAAAAGATTTGCTGCACATCGAGTAGAATCTAACGATACAAAAGCAGCATGGTGGCCGCAATTACATTCGTTTTCAGTTGGTCTTGAGGGTTCTCCTGATCTAGCAGCAGCTCAAGAGGTTGCAAAATCAA
>JAQWHT010000121.1 GCA_029249225.1 Flavobacteriaceae bacterium | reverse complement strand
CCAAAGACCAGGGAGCACGCTCATCCCCTCTGTAGAAATAATTTCTGCATGTTCAGGGATAGAGGTGTTGTCAACGGTACCTACTTTTACAATAGTTTCTCCTTCTATGATAATGACACTGTTTTTTAGCGGTAAATTACCATAACCGTCAATTAAAGTGCCTCCAACTAAAGCTTTGGTTTGGGCAATTAAGAATGACGGGAATATGAAGAGAAGTATAAATTTTTTCATTGATGAATTAAATTAGTTAAGTTCTTTTTGGAAACCTGGTCCTTTTACAAATTTACCCGGAAGGGCCCCTGTGTGATTCCCGTTTTCTAAAACCTGAGTTCCATTGACAAAAACATGATTCACTCCAGTGGCGTACTGCATAGGCTTTTCAAAAGTGGCATAGTCCTGAATGGAATCAAGATTAAAGACAACAACATCAGCGTGATTATTAACCTTTAAAATTCCTCTATTTGGTATTTTCAGATTCGAAGCAGGGAGTCCTGTAAGTTTGTGTATTGCTTCTTCGAGGCTTATAACTTGCTCATCTCGAACATATTTTGCTAGTAGTCTAGCAAAATTTCCAAAAGCACGAGGGTGGGTACTGCTTTTTAAAAACACCCCTTCTGTAGCCATAGAACCTGCATCAGAACCAAAACTCATATAGGGCAATTGAATTTGCCTTTTTACATTCTCTTCACTCATTAAAAAGTATACTGTTCCAACTCTACTTCCATCTTGAATAACTAGATCAATAGCTGTTTCCTCAGGACTTAATCCTCTCATTTTGGCAACTTCAGCCAGGGTTTTTCCGGTTAAATATTTTAAACTATCATTTTTGAAACCTACCAAGATGAGTTTGTCTGGCGATTCTGCAGCCCGCATAAGATTTTCCCACTCATCAGTGTCTGTTTGCATTTCGGAGATCACTCGTTTCCTTATGGAGGGAGTTTTTAATCGCTCTATCCATTGATCTAGACCCCCTTCTTGAACCCATGGTGGCATGGAAGCATCAAGACCTGTTGCACCCGCAGTATAGTTATACATATTAGTGGTGATTTTTAAGCCAGCCCTTCTTGCAGAGTCAATTTTTTGAACCACTGCATCAAGTTTATGCCAATTCTTTTTTCCACTTTGCTTTAAGTGGTAGATTTCAGATCGAATTCCAGCTTCTCTGGCAATGGTCATCAGTTCATCTATACTTTCCAATAATTTATTTCCCTCACTTCTCATATGTGAAATATACATCCCCTCGTATTGAGCAGCTACTTTACATATTTCTATTAATTCTTCTGTACTAGAGTAAAATGCAGGAGCATAAATTAAGGAAGAACCAATTCCCATGGCTCCTTCTTTCATTCCTTGATGAACCAAATCAGTCATTAGTTTTAATTCTGAAGGCTTGGGCTCACGATCTTCAAAACCTATCGCATTGATCCTGAGGGTTGTTGCTCCGATAAAAGAGGCAATATTAGTTGAAACTCCCCTTTCTTCTATAAATTGCAAATATTCTCCAAGGGTATTCCATGAAATTTCATATTGAATATCCCCTTGCTTTTTTTTCATATCCATTTTCATATTTTCATTCAAGGGACCCCAAGACATACCTTCACCAAAGACTTCGAGAGTGATTCCTTGCCGTATGTCACTTTGAGATTTCCCATCTTCTAGAAGCGTTTCCACAGCCCAACTAAGCATATTGATAAAGCCAGGTGAAACAGCTTGATTACTAGCGTCAATATGTTTAGAAGCTTGAAAAGACTTAGGCAATCCTACATAGACAATTTTATCCCCTTTAATGGCAACAGTTCCCTGATAGGGAATAGTCCCAGTTCCATCGTAAATCATGCCGTTCTGAATCACAACATCAACCTTAGGATCGTTGAAACACGCAATTGTCAAAAAACAAAGACAGAGCATCAAGATGTTTTTTCTAAACATTTACCGGTTCTTTAAAAGAATAGAAGGCAAATTAGAGTTTGAATCATTCACTCCTTGAATGCTTACCTCCATTGTTTTCATTGTTTTTTGATGTTCTCTAAGCTCTGTATTGAGACTTTTAATTCTATCCAGTTGAGGTAACGTTGGTGGATTAGTTGTATTGTCAATCGCTCGCATCAGTGAACGGATCTCCTCTCTTAACCTTGGTTTTTGTCTGTAGTTCATTGAGGGTGGAGGACGCATTAAGTGCTCATCTTTAAAAGCAGTGATTTTATCAATTAAACTATTGAGTTCTTTGTCTTCGTCCATACCATTCGAGTAAAGTTTTGTTTTTAGATCAATTAATTGAGTTTTTACTGAACTGACAAAATCGATCAATTCGTGAGTTTCACTTAATAAGTCTCTAAGAGTAAGAAGAGCTATTGTTTTTTTGTTGTAATCTTCTAATTGCATATTAATTCTTGGATCCCCTGTAACTTTAATTTCAGTTTGTACAGACTGTCCCATATAATCCAACTCTAAAGTATAGATCCCAGGGGCTACTTTTGGTCTTAAAGCATCATAGCTAAAGCCTTCTTGAGTTTTATTTTTGAGCGATTTTGCTCCTTCATGTCCTAAGTCCCAAACCAGTCTATTGACTCCTTTTTTAGCTTCTTTGTGTTCTAAACTAGTTACCAATGTTCCGTTAACGTCCTTAATATCGATTTTAATAGGTCGCGTAGCATCTTGGTTTAAATGGAAATTAATGTATGCACCAAATTCAGGATTTTTTGCTGCATAGTGTCGATCGCCTAAGTTTTCTATTCTCCAATACATATTCCATAACATGGCTTCTCTAACAGGAAATAAATGAATAGCTTTTCCTTGTGCTTCTACCAGTTCCTCAAGAGGCCTGATATCGTCCAGTATATACGCTCCTCTTCCATGAGTTCCAACGATAAGATCACGATCTCGTGCTTGGACACGAAGGTCTCTTACCGATACGTTAGGAAGGTCAATATTGATTTTTTCCCAGTTGTTACCCATGTCCCAACTTGCAAAAATTCCATGTTCCATACCTGCAAATAGTAGATTTGGATTATGAGGGTCTTGACGAACAACTTTTACATAATCGTCTGAAGGGAGATTATAAGAAATATTTTTCCATGACTTACCGTAATTTTGAGTCATGAATATATAGGGTCTAAAATCATCCATACGATGTTGATCTACAACTACAAATGCAGTAGCGGCATCGTGCTCTGAGGCGTGAATTTTAGACACCCAAGCGTATTCAGGTATCCCCTTAATTCGGTCCTTCAAATTGGTCCAGTTTTCACCTCCATTCATCGAAAGCTGAACGTTACCATCATCGGTTCCTGCCCAAATGACTCCTTTTTGCAAAGGAGATTCAGCAATGTACAATACCGTGCAATGAAATTCAGCTGCAGTATTATCCTGGTAGATTGTTCCTCCAGATGATAGTTGTTTAGATTTATCATTGGTGGTTAGATCAGGACTAATAACTTCCCAACTGTTTCCTCTGTTTTGTGATTTAAAAATCACATTCCCGCCAATGTAAACCGTTTCTGGGTCATGGGGTGAGATATGAATTGGAGCGTCCCAGTTGAACCTGTATTTATGTTGGTCAATAGCGTCTCCTGCTGACCCCACTATTTTCGGATAAGGGTGGATTGTTTGCACGTTTCCATATCTACTATCAACCAAAAAAGGAACTCCTCCCTGAAGGTTCGTATAGACCAAGTGTTCATTTCCTGGAATTGGTTCAGCAAAATATCCGTCTCCATAAGCAAGCCCTTTCCAGTGCCGCTTTAAAATACCTGCTTGGTATAAAGAATTACTTGGACCTACCCATGTTCCGTTATCTTGAAGCCCCCCGTATACGTTGTAAGGTTTTAAATTATCTACTTGGAGTTGATAAAATTGAGAGAGTTCAATATTATTAATTATTTCCCAACTGTCACCACCATCAAATGATCTTTGAAATCCACCATCACTTCCGTTTAGAATGTACTCAGGATTCTCTGGATCAATCCATAGGGCTTGGTGGTCTCCATGTACTGTTGTAGCAATTCGTTCCCAGCTTTTTCCACTGTCTTTCGAGCGACTTAATCTACCTGATATGGAGAACAGGATATTTGAATTTTGAGGATCAACCCTAACATCGCTGTAGTAAAATGGTCTAAAATTAATATTAGGATCGTCATTTACCAACTCCCAGCTTTCACCTTTGTTTTCAGATCGAAAAGCAGTTCCTCCTCCTTCAAACTCAGTCATTAAATAAACAATATTAGGATCACTTTGAGCTATGTGTATTCCTGGCCGAGCCATGTCGGTTTCAGGTAATCCGTTCATTATTTTTTTCCATGTCGCACCTCCATCAGAGGTCTTGTAAATTGCTGTATTTTTCCCACCGTCATCGAAACGCCATGGTCTTCTTCTAAATGTCCACATTCCTGCGTACATGATTCTTGGATTGTCTGTCTCCATGGTGAGGTCAGCGCAACCTGTATCTTGGTCGATGTAGAGAATCTTATCCCAATTTTTACCCCCATCAGTAGTTTTGAAAACACCTCTCTCTTTGTTGGGACCCCATTCTTTTCCTAGAGCACATACGCAGGCCACGTCAGGATTGTTTGGATCTACAACAATGCGTTTGATTCGCTCGGTATTTTTAAGTCCTAGATGACTCCAAGTATTCCCTGCGTCAACAGATCGATATACTCCCCAACCGTATCCAACGCTATTTCTAGGGTCGCCTTCACCCGTACCAACCCAAAGAACATTTTTATCGGAGGGAGCAATAGTAAGGGCTCCAATTGAATAGGCTCTCTGTTTCTCGAAAATTGGTTTAAAACTCACACCACCGTCAGTCGTTTTATGGATCCCACCATCGGCCCCACTCACATAAAAAGTGGAAGGATCGCCAGGGATACCATCTATATCTGTTACTCTTCCTCCCATATTTGCAGGACCTATGGCTCTCCAAGAATAACTCTGAAGCAGTTCAGCTTTTTTTTCTCCACTTTGAGAAAACACCTTACTGCCAGTTCCAGTTAAAAGCAGTAAACCTAAAATGTAAAAAGAATATTTATTAAAATACATAGTGTTAATATTTTTTAATTTAAATAAATTTTATAAACCCCAATTTTTGAGATTATGGTTTTTTGGAGCAGTATTTTTCAATCGATCTTTAATTTTATCGAGGTATATAGTGTTATAGCGAAGGCGAGAAAGATAATTTGGATTTTCTTGATCTCCATTCCAACAATGCTCTGCATTATTCCCATAATCAACCTCTCCAGCGTAGTAAGGATCTTGAGTAGTTTCTAAAAATTGTTCTGTTAATACTACCGCGTTATTTAGATAATAATTATCCATATCGCCACAGTAAATATTTATTTTTCCTTCTAGGTCTTTGCCAATTTTATCCCAATCCCTTTCCATAATATAACGAAGGTCATAATTTTCTTTCCAGTAGTTCGCAACATCATGATCAATGTCCCCCGTAAGCTTATCCCATATAGGCTTGGGATAACCATCATCTCCTGCGGGTGAATAAACAGCCTGCCAAATATCCCATTGGTCTCCTGACCTCCCTTTGTCTCCAAGTATATATTCTCTTCGATTCATATCGATTAATTGTGTTTTTATATGTCCCTTACCGTCTCTAATTCCAGGCCGAAGTGTCTCTTTGAATCTTCCTTTTTTATAATATGCGTTATCATCTTTATAAAGATCGACAACTGTGTATGCTCTAAAGTCAATGGGGTCAGGACAGGCCGCAAAGCATCCGTTGTATTGGTCAGGATAAAATACTTGAACAGCTAAAGCTTCCCAGCCTCCAGTTGATCCTCCGTATAAAAAACGCCCCCAACCTTCGCCAATTCCATTGAACATTTTTTCTATTTGTGGGATAAGTTCATAAGTAATAGCATCACCATAAGGACCAAGATTTGCAGAATTTACAGCATAGGAGTCATCATAATAAGGGTTTTGGTGCTGGATTTCAATCACAATAAACCTAGGAAAATCTTTTGAAACCCACTGGGTATAGAAATCATAGGCTTCTTTTTCTTGAATGTACTTATATCCTGTAATACCAAACCTGCTATTGAAAATAGTATCTTTTTCTGGGGCTGTTGGGGGAGAGGTTCGAAACCCACCAATTGTTTTTGGGAAATGTCCATGGAAAACCATTAACGGATATCGGGTTTTACTTTCTTTGTTAAAATCTTCAGGTACTAAAACATTAGCTTGGAGATACATTGGGCGACCCCAAAATTCTGAAAGGAGTTCACTCTTAATTTTTACATGTTTAATATATTCTGAATCCTCAACAGGTGATATGGGTGGAATCTCTTCCGTAAGCTCTATTTTTATCGGTTTACGATCTTGTTTATTAAATTTTATTTTTACTGGCTTACTATATATGTTTTTTGGGCTGCTGTTCCAATGCTGCCCTTCACCCTGATCCATCGGAAGTAATACGGTATGCCCGCTTGAGAGGTTAAATGTATCGTATTTGTGCAGTAGGGCTTGAACAAAATATTCTCCATTCTCGAGTTCATTTAAGATTTTAATTGGGTAGGCTAAAGTTGAGGAAGAGAAGAACTTTTCTTGGCCTGGGACCCACTTTTGAACATTTTTTCCAATAAGTATTCCAGTTTCATTTGTGTCATTAATTTGAAAGCGAGGCTCTTTAAGTGTATCTTTAGTTATCATTAGCAATAGACGGCCATCAAAACCTTGAGATCCCAGTTCGGGGTTATAACTAACCTCAAAAAAAACGTTCTCTTTTAATGCACATCCATTAAAAATTATTGTAAATAAAAACGCACCTGCTAAAACCCTATTTACCCTACTTATCTTGTTCATAATTAAAAAATTAAACTACAATTTACTAAAATTTTATAAGTAAATACTTTTGGTTTACCCCCTGTTGGAAATAAATTGATTCTCTATAAGAATTTAGTATCTTGTAGAGTACAAAATTATTATGATGAAACGTATTTTTCTTTATACACTACTCAGTTCGCTAAGTTTACAGTTATCAATTTCTCAAGAGAAATTCAATGGCCTAGCAGCTGGACCCTATAAAAAATTAGTCATTCGCGAGGCAATGGTTATTCCAGGTCATGGAGGCCCTCCAGTTGGTCCCTACGATATTATTATTAGTGGCAATCAAATTACGGATATGATTCCTTTTGATCCGGTTACTTCAAAATCTCGAGGAGAAATAAAAAGAGAAACTGGAGATCGTGTGATAGATGCCAAAGGGAAGTATGTAATGCCAGGAATGATAGATTTACATATGCATCTTAGGACAGATCCAATGCCCTTAGAGTACGTTTATTATTTAAAACTAGCCCATGGAGTAACTTCCATGGTTCCTGGTTCAGATCGAGGTTTAAAATCAGGAATTGAACAATCTGAATTAAGTGCTAAAAATAAGATTCTAGCGCCAAAGCTTTACCCAATATGGTCTTATGGAGCAATGACAAATTTTGATAAAATTGCATTAGATGATCCAAAAAACGCCCCTGAAGTGGTCAAACAAATGTTTGCAAAAGGGGCTCATGTAGTCAATGCAGGAAATTTGGGATGGAGTCAAGAACTCCTGAAAGCAGTATGTAGAGAAGTTACTGCGAATGGGGGCATAACAACATATCATATTCCTCCAAGTACAACTGCAGTTACTCAAGCTGTTGATGCTGCTCGTTTGGGAGTCACTATGATTGAACACCACTATGCATATGCTGAATCTGCTTTAGACCGTCAAGTTCAAAACTTCAAACCCACCTATAATTATAACGATGAGAATGAACGCTTTCGTCAAGCGGGAAAAGTATGGACTCAGACAAATAAAGATCGTCTATTGACAGAAGTGGTTGATTCATTAATTCATTATGGAGTTACAATGCTTCCAACTAGGGTAGTTTATGAGGCGAATAGAGACATTATAAGAGCTCAAAGCTTACCCTGGCACAAAAAATATACTCATCAATTATTAATAGAAAGGAATGGTCCTGATCCAAACTATCATGGGGCTTATCATTACAACTGGACAAGTGATGACGAGTATTATTGGTCAAAAGCATTTGACCTTTGGGGGGATTTAATTTTTGAATTTAACAAAAAAGGAGGTCGTGTTGCCTATGGTACTGATGACAGCTATATCTTCGCTACTCCGGGATTTTCTAACATCAGAGAATTACAACTTTTAAGAGAAACCGGAATGCATACCTTGGAAGTTCTTAAATCAGCAACATTAAATTCAGCAAAAACACTCAGACAAAATAATTTAGGTTTGGTTCGGCCGGGTTATACTGCTGACTTGATTATTATCAATGAGAGCCCACTTTTTAATTTGAGAAATATGTACAGTTTTGGGTCCTTGACTACTGAAAGTTCAGGAGAAATGGTTCGAAAAGGTGGAATTATCCACACCATCAAAGACGGGATTGTAATTGAAAATGCCAAGCTAATGGATGAGGTCGAAAGAATGGTAAAACAATCTAAAACTAACGCGAAGCCAACCGCTATGGAGGTGCCATTTGTAATAGACAAATGAAGCAATTGAAAAAATTAATTTTTTTATTTTTTGTTGTATTTCCAATGATAAATTATTCCCAAGATTATGTTCGTACTTTGCTTGGGGATAGTGTAAATAAAAGCACCAAACTCAAATCAGATCGATTTAAATCCATGTGGGATGGAAAGATTAAAGGAGAAAAATACGATAATCTACAATTTGATATTGGCTCTGTTAATGGAGATGAAATGCTCTTAAGGTACAATCGTTACAACGATGAATTTGAATCTAAGAAAACACTAAATGACAAAACCCGTTTTGTAGAAAGAAAGCTTTCCAAAGTGGTTACATATAATGCAAAAAAACACTTTTTTCTCCCTTACTATTACAGGGGAGGAAAAAATTTTAATGTAGGTTACCTTGCCCTACTAGTTGATTTAGATTCTATTAAGTTTTACAGAAAAGATGAAGTCAAATTTCAACCTGCCACTTTTTCACCAACCACAATTGAAATTGGATTTCCACCAAGATTTACTAAAAGGAAATTATTTTTTATTCAAAACGAAGATGCCACTCCAATCCAAATTGGAAAACGAAAATTGACCAAATTATTTGAAGAGTATCAATTGGATTCTCTGCTAAAAAAATAACCGAAGAACCAAGAACAATTTTTTACCTTTATTTCATTTATAAGATTCGATGACGCACGAAATTAAAAACTTAATTAAACTGATTTGGAATGCCCAAAGACAAAATATAAAATCAGTTTTGGCTACTGTGGTTGCTCTTGAGGGCTCATCTTATCGAAGGCCAGGTGTTCGAATGTTGATACTGGAGAATGGTAAAACCTTTGGAGCTGTTAGTGGAGGGTGTGTTGAAAAAGAAGTTCAACTACAGGCCCAGTCGGTCTTGGAAACAGCTGTTCCTAAAGTCATGTCCTACGACGGTCGGTTTAGGCTAGGATGTGAAGGGATCATCTATATTCTTATAGAGCCTGTCAGCATCACTCAGGAATTAAAAGTCCAGTTTGAGCGTGTTTTCAGCCAACGGTTGACTTTTGAGAGTCGAACATTTTATTCCAAGGAAGAGGGTACAAGTCAAAATTTTGGAACACAATTTATCTTTTCAGAGAACCCTTTTTCATTGAGAAAAGACACCTATTTTTCAACTGAAGTAACTTGCTTTGATCAAGCGTTTAGTCCTTTATTTCAATTGTATGTATTTGGAGCAGAACACGACTCAGTTCAGTTGTGTAAAGCAGCTTCTCAATTAGGATGGCAGGTAACTGTTATTGCGGCAGCCGATGAGGCTAAAACCAAAACTTTCTTCGAAGGGGCTCATGATTTACTAACACCTACTTTTGAAAATTTAGATGTAAGTCCAATTGATAGTCAAACAGCAATAATGTTAATGACACATAGTTTTAACAAGGATGTACAATATTTACTTGCGTTAGCTGATACACAGCCAGCATATATTGGTGTTCTAGGCCCTAAACAAAGAAGAGAGCGGGTATTAGAAAAAGTCTTGGAGTTTAAGCCTGAATTATCTATCGATTTTTTAGAACGTATTCATGGACCAGCCGGAATTAATATAGGTGCCGAAAGTGCCGAAGAAATTTCAATTTCTATTCTAGCTGAAATTTTGAGCGTGATTAGAAATCAAAAGCCTGTTCAGCTCAAAGAAAAATCAGGTAGAATACATGACTAATTTACCTCATGTTTTATTAGCCGCAGGAACTTCAAAACGAATGGGGAAACCCAAACAACTCCTAAGGTGGGCAGATAAAAGCTTAATTCAATTTCAGGTAGAAACCATTTTATCCACTACAGAAAAACTCTATGTGATCTTGGGTGCATATGTAGAACTAATCGAACCATTATTAAAGGGTTATAATGTTGAAGTGATTCGGTTTGACCAATGGAAAAAGGGAATGGGTAGTTCTTTGTCTTACGGGATAGATCAGATAGGTCATTCCAATAGTGATATAAGCGGAATTCTTATTTCACTGATAGACCAACCTCTGGTGACATCTTCTCATTTTTTGAAAATGAGAGCAGCTTTTGAGAGTGGAACAAAGCAAATTATAGCATCTGAGTCAAATTCGGGATGGAAGGGAGTCCCTGTTTTGTTTGATAAATATTACATCAATGAGCTACAATCCTTAAGTGGGGAGGAAGGAGCTAAAACTATTCTTAAAAAAAATTTGAAAAACACCGTTTTGATAAATGGAGGTCAATCATTAGTTGATATGGATACTCCTCAGGTTTACCAAGAACTTTTCAAGAAGTTTAGCCCCCAATCGTAATCATGCTCCGATTTTGTTTGTGCTTATCAGGATTCTCAAAACTTTCCGGGCCGTCCATACCCGAACGAATAGCAAATTTTTTAGAAAGGTTCATGCGAATAATGGGTTCTATATCCTGTTTGTTTCTTAATGCAGTTAGCAAATCATTTTCCTTTTGAGAAAATAAACAATTTTTTAATCTACCATTTGCCGTAAGTCGAATACGATTACATTGATCACAAAAAGGATTTGTTACTGTACTGATAATGGCAAACGTTCCTTTATGGCCCTTTATAGTATAGTTTTTTGCAGTATCATTTGGAGCATCCTTGAGACGAATAATTTGGTCTGCAGCGTATGCGCTCTGAACTTTTTCCATGATCTCTTGATAAGAAATTGTTTTTTCGCGCTTCCACTGGTTGCCATCAAATGGCATGAATTCAATGAAACGAAAGGCGACAGGTTGTTCTTTGGTAAAAGCAACAAAGTCTAAAATTTCATCTTCATTTATTCCACGCATAAGAACTGCATTGATTTTGACAATAAACCCTTCTGCAATTAGTTTTTGGACATTTTGATAGACTCGATCAAAATAATTTCTGAAGGTAATATCATGAAATCGTGAGGCTTTGAGGGTATCTAGACTAATATTTACCGTTTTTACCCCGGCTTTTTTTAATTGCTCAAAATGTCGGTCTATGGAAACCGCGTTGCTGGTAAGTGAGAGCTCTACATTTAATGAAGAAAGGAGTTCAAGAATTTCTGGAAAATCTTTTCTGACCAGAGGTTCTCCACCCGTAAGACGAATTTTAGTCACACCAAATTTGACAAATGTTTGTGCAATACTAAAAATTTCGTTAGCGTTCATTAGATGTTCAGCTGGACTTAATTGAACACCATCTACAGGCATGCAATAGGAACAGCGTAAGTTGCAGCGCTCTGTAAGTGAAATTCTCAGATAGTTGTGATGTCTATCAAAGGAATCTGTTAAAGGAGAATTTTGATGTTTCATCATTAATGTTGTGCTCCTTTAATAATGTCAAAAAGGTGAAGTGCCTCAGGGAATACAGCATTGAGCGATTCAACAGCACCTTTGGTAGAGCCTGGGAGTGCCATGACTAAACTATTCCCTATCATCCCGACAACACTTCTAGAAAGAGCAGCATAAGAAGTTCTGTCTTGACCATACTTTCGTATTGCCTCCTCCATACCTGGGATTCGTTTTTCCAATAAAGGTGAAATGGCCTCAGGAGTTTGATCTCTTGGTGAAAGTCCTGTACCTCCTACAAAAAGAATTACTGAAGTGTTAACTTTAATCTGTTGTTGTAGTTGGACTTGAATCTGATCTATCTCGTCAGGAATAATAGTGTAATTTACAATTTTAAAACCCCATTCTTCTAAGCTTTTTATTACCTCTTTTCCAGCTCTGTCTTTTTTTTCCCCTTTAGAAATAGTGTCAGAACAGACATGGACAGCAGCACTCAGACTAGCTTTTACTTTATGATGGTCACTTTTCCCTCCTTTCTTTGAAACCAATCTTATAGTCCCAATCTCTACGCCTTTATCTAGGGGTTTTAGCATATCATACATGTTCAAGGCAACGATACTTGCTCCATGCATAGCTTCCACTTCTACTCCTGTTTTATAGATCGTCTTTAGAGTACAGGAAATTTTAATTTCCAAGCCTTTGATTTCAAATTTAAAACCAGCGTATTCAATTGGAAGCGGATGGCAGTCGGGTAACAATTCGGGTGTTTTTTTTACCCCTAACAAACCTGCTGCACGACTCATTTCAAAGACATCTCCTTTGGGAACGGTTTTGTTTTGAATAGCTTCAATAGTTGTTTCTTTACTTACCGCTAAAACTGCTTCTGCTGTTGCAACGCGAAGGGTGTTTTTTTTGTGTGTAATATCGACCATTCCTACTGATTAACTTTCCATTGATGAGATTGGTCTTCAAATAGTTCTTTGCCAAAAATGGGAAGCTTTTCTTTGCTTTTTTGTATTTGTCTCAAGTG
>JAQWHT010000108.1 GCA_029249225.1 Flavobacteriaceae bacterium | reverse complement strand
GGAGTTGGGATGTTTCGAATGTAAATAACATGACGCATATTTTTAGTAATGCGACAGCTTTTAATCAACCAATTGGTATGTGGGACGTTTCAAATGTTAGAATCATGAAATCTATGTTTCAATTTGCTTCGAATTTTAATCAGGATATTGGAGATTGGGATGTTTCTAGTGTGACTGATATGGGGGGTATGTTCACAAGAGCTATAGTCTTTAACCAAGATATTGGTGAATGGAATACCTCAAATGTGACTACCATGTCTTATATGTTTTATGAGGCAATCGTGTTTGATCAAGATATTGGTGAATGGAATACCTCAAATGTTACTGACATGTCTTGGATGTTTGCATCTACCAAGCCACTTGGTATAGATGGAGTAATATTTAATCAAGACATAGGTAGTTGGAATACATCTAACGTTACAAACATGGGTTATATGTTTTATAGTGCGATATCATTTAATCAAAATTTATCAGGCTGGTGTGTAGAAAATATAGCTGAAGAACCATTTTGGTTCAATCAAGATTCGGATAGTATTTGGATTAATGATCAAAATAAACAGCCTAATTGGGGGGGAGCATGTGACTAATAATTTAAACTTAAAAGTTTTTAAACGGGTAAAAAACTGGTGTTGATGATTACAAAACACTTAAAAAATGAAAACTATTTAAATGAAAAAAAAATCACGCCTTTTACTTCAAATGTTTGCCGTTATGGTATTGATTTTAGGTTGTTCTGACACTAATAAAATAGCCTTGATTTTTGATACCGATGCCAACAATGAAATTGATGATCAACATGCTTTAGCATATTTGTTTTATAACTCAGATATATTTAATATTAAAGGCATTACGGTTAATGCAACTGTCAATGGAGGTCCTATTGAAGAACACTATGAGGAAGCTAAAAGAATCATGCAGTTGTGTGGCTGGTTCAGCAAAACACCGTTAATTAGTGGAGCAAATGGGAATTTTAATACTATTGAAAAAGAAATCACCTCTGCTGATTTTGATGGCCATAAGGCCGTAGAATTCATTATTAAAGAAGCATTGGAATATAATCCCAAAGACAAATTAATTGTATTAGCAGTAGGAAAACTCACAAACGTTGCTTTAGCAATAAAAAAAGAGCCGTTAATTATTCCAAATATCCGTGTGGTATGGCTTGGATCGAATTATCCTGATCCTGGTGAATACAATCTTGAAAATGATATTCTTTCAATGAACCATTTACTTGAAACTGAAGTTGAATTTGAAATTGTAACCGTTGGTTATGGCAAGTTAACCGGGACAGATGTGGTAAAAGTTACCAAAGCTGAGGTCGATAATAAAATATATAATTTAGGAAATTCTATTGAAACCCCAGTTATAGGGAGGCATGGCGGTCAATTTTTCTCTTTCGGGCACTATGCCAAAAGCCTATTTGAAAACATTACTTACTACGGCAAGCCTCCTTCGAGATCATTATTTGATATGGCAGCTGTTGCTATTCTAAAAAACCCCTCTTGGGCAAAATCAAAAGTTATTCCATCGCCACTAATGCTTGATGGGAAATGGGTTCAAAAAGAAGACAATCCCAGGAAAATTAAACTTTGGGAACATTTCGAAAAAGACGCTATCCTAAAAGACTTTTATCGTTCTTTAACCCCAGATTAATTTATCCAACTACTTCATTAATTTCTTTCTATTTTCTGCCCTAATGTTTAATCTGTAAGGGGATAACTTTTCAGCTGGAGACTATCAATCTATCTATGATAAATATACAGTTTGAAGGTATATTACCAAGCTTAAAGGTAAAGATGTGAACTATGACACTATACTTAAAAGTTAAAAGTTTCTATTCAGCATTAGTACAAGAGCATAGGTTTGTGTTTTAGAAAATAGTTTTTCTATGGATTGAACCCGTTAAGATTTGATATGTAATAAAAAGTTATTAAATTGAAAATAACCCGTGTAAACTGGGTTTAAAATAGAGTTGCGGGTTGAGAGAACGCATCCAGAAAAATCGTTACAGTCATAAAACTTCAATTTATTCATATGATGAGATTCGGACTTTTATTGTTGTTGCCTTTTTTTGTTATTAATTCTTGTGGTTCACTAAAGAACACTAATTCGAAAGACAAAAGCGAACAGACAATTAATCTTCCTCCTAATGTAGGGTCAAATAAATATTCTAAAAAAAGAAATTAGTTTGTTTCATAGTAAATACCCTTCCCAGTGGAGGGTTTTACTTTTACTCGCATGCGAACAATCAAAATGCATCTAATCATTAAACATCATAGCCTTTACATGTAGAGCCCTTGTAATGATTTGTTCTGATGAGACTTGGATAACCTTAATCCCAAATTCTGACAGGGATTTTTTTCCTGCTGAAAGACAAAATAATTACTTTCAGCTTTAGAAATAGTTATTTTTTAATAAAAACCATGCAATGCTGCCAAGGAAGATTATCTAAATTTTCTTTTAACCTAAACCCAGCAGCATCCATTTCTTTAATAGCCTGTTTTTGGGTCATTTTGTGTATTTTTTTGATGGGCACTTTAGGGTCTTCTCCCCTGTATTCAACTAGGAATATTTGACCATCTGCTTTTAAAGCACTTTTCATGGAAGAAATCATTTCAACAGGAAAATTAAATTCATGATAAACATCAACCATTAAAATTTTATCAACTGAATTTTTTGGTAAAAAAATATTTTTTTCACTTCCAAGTATGGTTTCTATGTTTTTAACATCGTTTATCTTTTTGGTCTTATTTATTTTACTCAACATTTCAGCTTGAATATCTATTGCATAGATCTGACCGTTTGTAACAAAAGGTGCCATTTTAAATACATGATATCCTGAACCCGCACCTATATCAGCAATAACATCATTGGATTTAATTTTCATGTTTTGGATCAAACTAGAAACATTTTCTTCCTTTTCTCGTTCAGATCTTTCCAACCACTCAATTCCCTGAAATCCCATTACGTGGGCAATTTCTCTATCCATATACCACTTTCCGATTCCATTAAAATCTCCGTTTTTATAAGTGTAATTTTTGCTTGTAGCTGTCTTTTGCCCTGTACAATCTTCTGCAACGAATAAAGCAAAAAACACCATTAAAAACACTTTGATCTTTTTCATTATTTTGAACTAATGCACGGTTGAAATTTTATTAATTAGGTAACCATATGATTATAAATCTTGATTTACCCTTTTTATCAAGTGATAAGAAAATAAGATGATTTCCTTATAATTCTCTTTAGCTATTTTTTCATCTATACCATGAAATTGTTTCATGCTTTTTGGTCCAATTCGTATTGGATAAAAACGATAAACATCATCTGAAATTTCATAAAAATAACGAGCATCTGTACCTCCTCCAACTAATCCAGGAACTACAATACTGTTGGGATACATGTCACGGATTAACTGCTCTAAAGTTTTAAAACTTTCAGAATCAATATTCGAAACTGGAGAAGGATTCGTTAAAAATCCAACAGCCTCAACTTTTACTTTATCTGAAACGGTGTTTATAATATGTTCTTTTACAGAGTTGATGGTTTCTCCAGGAAGTATTCTAAAGTTGATTGTTGCTTCTGCGACTGTTGGAATGACATTATTTTTCACTCCACCCTCAATAATTGTGGGAGCTGTTGTGGTGTGCGCATTTAAAGCTTCAAGTATAGACTTTTTAAACAGCCACGGGTTAGCGAAGGCCATTTTCTTTAGAAATGGAAATTCTGCACCCATGTATTCAATCTGATGATTAATCGGCTTAACAATCTTATAAGGACGCTGTTTCGCTTCGAGATCAACAATTGCCTGCGCTAAAATACCAATAGTATTTTCTTTTGGAGGGGCTGAGCTATGGCCTCCGTTGGTTTCTACTACAAGCCTAAAGGATGCAAATCCTTTTTCAGCAATATTGACCATGGCAATTGGACTTGATACTCCTGGTACTAAATTTTCAGCAACAAAACCGCCTTCATCTATGGTCATAGCAGCATCAACTCCTTTAGACTTTAAATATTTAGCTATAGCTGCAGCACCATTAGATCCTCCAACTTCTTCGTCATGACCGAAGACCAGATAAATTGTTCGGGTAGGTTCGTAAGACTCTTCCAATAATTTTTCGACAGCTTCCAAAAGGCCAATCAAAGTCCCCTTATCATCTAGCGTACCTCGCCCAATAATATATTCTGAAGAGATTTTACCTTCAAAAGGCCCTGCCTCCCAATCCGAAAGAGTAGGTTGATCAACAGGAACAACATCTTGATGAGACATTAGAATAATGGGTTTTTTTGATGAATCAGATCCCTCCCAGGTATATAATAGACTGTATTCGTTTATCTTTTCTAAAACAAGTTTGGAGTGTACCAAAGGAAAGGTTTCAGAAAGAAATCTATGAAACCCAAAAAAAGCAGTTGAATCTGGAATGGACTCTTCACTGTATGAAATTGTTGGAAACTTGATTGCTTCAGATAAATTTTCAAAAATATCATTGGGTAGTGCTACAGTTTCTATAGGTTTTGAAACTACTTGTTTAGAATTTAAAGTCAATGTATTCCCTAATAATATTCCTACAAGTACAATGAGGATAAGTCCAATTATTTTTAGTGCTTTTAACATTTAATTCTTTATTTAGTTTGGTTTGTGATTGCTAATTTACACAAAGTAAAAACATCTTAGAAATTAAAAAAAGATAGTCGCTAGCCCTCCTCTCATTTAACGGGATTATCTTACAACTCAATCAATTTAACCATGCCCTTTTCAATAGGTTTCAATCACAGAAACTAACCTAAAAAATTGTTAATTCATTTTGAGAATAGAATCGCTTTCGCAACATAAGTTTTCAGCCTGTTTATTCAATGTCTGTTAATTATATGATATCTTTAATCTCAAACTTTAATCATAAACCAAAATAAATGAAAAAACTAATCTATTTATCATTACTATTAATCTCAATGGGTTCTTATGCCCAAGTTATTTCTTTTCACCCAGTTAAAGTGAGCCCAGAATTACTTGATAGCTTTTTAGATGTCGAAACAAACCACATGAAAAAAATTGCACAAGATGCAGTTGAAAAGGGTGATTTGGTTGGGTGGAGATTATTAGAACTATTTAATCCAAGTTCTGATGATTACAATTATATGTTTGTGAATATTTACAAAGATTTTGATGCTGCAACTTCTCCAAAAGCTTTATGGTGGAATAATGCGGAACAAGTTTTAGGAGTAAAAACAAGTATATTATTTGATATTTACAAAGATTTAGAATTTGACAGAAGATACTTTTATGAAGTGAAGCAACAGATTGCTAACACAGAAGCAGCAACCTATGTAATCTTAAATTTTGCTAGTCCAAAAAATGTAAATCAACAAATGGTGGATACCGACAAATATGTAATTCCTCACTTCAAGAAAAACATGAATGAACACGGAATGGTTGGATGGGGCCTTGGCACCAAGATTACTCCACAAGGAAGTGAATATTCTTCAATGATGACATGGGATTCGTACAACAGCCTAGCGGCTGTGATGAAACATCTCGCTGGTTATGGCGTAGTAAAAGGGCTCCCATTTGATAAATTAAGTGAACCCATAGAATGGGAAAACCGTTATATCATGAAAGTAATATCTTCCACAACGAATTGATTTGAAAAATTCAATTCTTAAAAACCCTCCTAATACTTAGGGTTTGTGCGTTTAAGAGCACAACTAGTTAAAGCTTATTAATACTTTGTATCTTAACTAATCAAAATTTATTTTAATGAAACATCTACTCCTTTCAATAGCTCTTTTTATTGCCTCTTTTCAATTGTTGAATGCTCAATCAAAAATTACAAATCAAAAAACTTCTTACACCTTTGAACAAAATATTCCTTATCAAAAAGGTGATGAATATATCCTGGAACGATGCGTTCTAGATGTATACTCCCCAGAATCTAAAGAAGATTTACCCGTTCTTATTTACTTTCATGGGGGAGGTCTTAAAAGAGGCAATAAATACATTCCCGAATACCTTAAAGAAAAGGGAATTATTGTTGTTGCGGTAAACTATAGATTTTTCCCTGAAGTGAGCGTCAAAGAAATTATTGGAGATGCTGCAATTTCAGTAAAATGGGTCTATGACCACATAACTAAATACGGAGGGAACCCGAATAAGATTTTTCTTTCTGGGCACTCTGCTGGAGGCTATATAATCAGTATGCTTGGACTCGATGCTTCATATTTAATGAGCGTAGGATTGGATCCAAATCAAATAGCAGGTTTAATTCCTTTAAGTGGCCATACCATTACTCATATGACAGCCAGAGAAGAAATGGGAATAGGTCCACTTCAGCCGATAATTGATCAAATGGCTCCTCTTTTTCATGTTAAAGAAAATACTCCTCCCTACATTATGATTACTGGAGATAGAGAGCTTGAGCTACTGGGACGCTATGAAGAAAATGCATATATGCATCGAATGATGAAACTTTCTAGCAATAAAAAAACTGAACTTTATGAATTACAAGGATACGGACATATGATGGTTTATCCCGCACTCCCAATATTATTGGAAAAGATCAAAGAAATTAGTGCTCTTAAATAAATAGTATTATTACAGTCATAATGATTCCCAATAAGGAAAAGTAAACCCCTTTTTTAAATACAGCTGTAGAGGGTAAAAACATCCAGAAAGCTGAAATCACAAAAAAAAGAAGCGAAATACCAAAAAAAACATTCAGCCAATACACCGGACTTTTAGTGGTGGCTTTATGTAATTTCTGCATTTTATCAAGTACAAAGGGAATTTTTTTGACTGTATAACGGGCTTCACCACTATTAAAGTTATATTGCCCTTGTTCAAAAAAGTAGATCTCACCTTCAGTTTTAATGTAGTTTAAGTCTTTGATTTTAAGCTCACTTCCCAATTTTTCAGAATCAAGTTGTGGTTTTAATTGAACAATTTCAGTCACATTTTTCTTAAAAGCATCCCCTTTTCTAAAAATGAGAGTGACACCACTGATAGCATATACGGCCATTATTCCAGCAAGATAAAACCCTAAATATCTGTGGATTATTCTAAAATAATAATTACGGTCTTTTTTCATTTTCTTTTTAAATTTTGTTTTGCGTGTTGACTCACTTATTAAGTCTATATTTTAAATTGAATTGTAACATAAAAATTTCGATTAGGAGAAGGAATTATTCCCGGACCAGGATATCCTGTTGCCCTTCTTGTGAAATAGATTTCATTTAACACGTTGTTAATTCCCATTTCAAATCTAAACTTACCTGTAGACATTGACGAAGATAGATCCAAAACATCATAAGCAGGGATTAATCCAATAACTCCACTTAAATTTCCACTGAGAGCGTTAGTGGAGTCAGAAAATTGATCCGATAAATAACTGTACTGAATATTAAACGAATAGTTTTGATAAGCAAATTTTAAACCTGTTTTTAAGTTTACTTTGGGAACAAACTCTACTTTTTTACCTTCAACTCCAGGTGTAATTGAAGAAGTATATTCCGAATCAATAAGAGAGAAATTAGCAAAATAATTTAAATTATAGTTCTCGCTTTTAAGGTTTAAAATTTCTTTGATATTAAAGTCTAATAAGGATTCTAGACCATAAAGCACAGCATCCCCTACATTACCTCTTTCACTTTTCACACTGCCATCATTGAATTTTTTTTGAATGAAACCAATTCTATTGCTGTAATAAATTCGGAACACATTGGCATCAAATGAAAATGATCTTTTTAATCTTCCTCTGACACCAAAATCGGTGGTAAACCCGCTTTCATCCGAAATATTAGGATTAATTATATAGGCCGGATTAATGATGCTAATGTCAGTGAACGTAACAGAGCGGTAGTTTTGAGAGATATTCCCATAAAACTCAAGTTTTGAGCTTGGCTTATACCCTACTCCCAAGCCAAATAGCGCAAAATTTCTTCTTCTATTTTCTGTGGTGGGTATTGTCCTATTCAAAATCACATTTCCAGCTGCATCAGTATTTATTTTTTTATATTCTCCCAAAGCACCCGTTTCAATAAACTCAAAACGAACACCTGGTGTTAAAGAAAGTTTGGGATGCACATAAAAAATATTTTCTGCAAATAGTGCTAAATTTTGATTGGGATAGCTATACAAAGACTGTTGGTTATAGTTTGGAAATTCATCGATTCGGAAATCAAAATCCGCATCACTATTATCTGAACCAGGGCCTTGCTGAGAAGAATTATTGGAGTTATAATATTTACTTCCTATCAAAAAAACAGAATTTATGCTCCCCAATTGATATCGATTTAACCATCTCATCTCAATTCCCATGTTTTTAAAATCTCCCTTAATTAGATCCCTTTCTTGATTTGGATCTATTTGACTTACACGATTGGAACGAAATCCTACAGCATTCCTTTGGGCATCCAATCCAAATAAATTTAAACTAAAGTTTGAGTTAGAGTTAAATGAATGAAGAAATTTGACATTGTATAATAACCAGGACAGTCCAAACCAATTTCTAGACCGATTGCTTTGATAGGCATTTTCGTTAAACATAGAGTCTGAAAGCCCTCCTCCTTGTTGAGAAAGGTAATCGAGATAGGTAAACTCTCCAGTGATAGATGTATCATCAGAAAATTCATACCCGATATGGAAAAAAATATTTGATGAATTAAATTCTGAATTCGATCTAAAGCCATTTCCCGTTTTAAGATTTAAAAAACCTAGGTATTTTAATTGTTTAACTGAACCTGATACCATTGAAAAATTTGTCAATAAACTGTTAGAACCTACGGTGTTTCTTGTCAAAAAAGTAAAAGGCTTTAGAGGATCAGGTGTTTTTAATTTAAAATTGATCAACCCTCCAAATTGAGTACCGTACTGTAATGATGCCGCTCCACGTATAATTTGAATTTCCTCTAAACCTTCTGCAGGTGGTGTGTAATAACTCTCAGGATAGCCCAAAACATCTGCACTAATGTCATAGCCATTTTGACGCGTATTAAAATTTGAAGTACGGTTAGGATCTAGTCCCCTTCCACCGACGTTTAGCTGCAAACCCGCATCATCATTTTGATAAATATTAAGACCTGGAATTTGATTGTAAATTTGTCTAGAATTATTTGAGGCCAAATTCCCCATAGATTGCTCTACAAGAATTACTTCATTCTTTTTACCGGCATATATTTCTGTTTGCTCAAAATCCTCCATTCTTTTCAGCAGAAAAACTTCCTTTCTTTTCGCACTAAGTACTATTTCCGACAACTGCTGAGACTTAAGCTCAACACGAATAAAAGGATCGTCTTGTTCATTAAAATTTAAAAACTTATTTACGGAAGGAAAACCTTCAGCTACAAAAATTAGTTCAATACTTGAGGAGTAGAATTCAAACTGGAAAGGCTCATTTATTATAACTTGAGTAATGTAACCTTTTGTTTTTTCATAAACCTTTACCTTTGAACTAGAGAGGCTCTCATCATCTAGTACTACTAATCCTTTCACTATGTTTTGTGAAAAAAGTGCTGTTGAAAAAAGCACGAAAAATAAGCTACAGACCTTTAATTTCATCATTCAAAGGTAAAATCCATTCTTTGTTTTTAAACGATTCCTCAGTATTTAATAAATTAAAATTTGGGTCAATGAAACGTTGGCTTGGTCGACCATTAAGGGCGACGAAGCTGTCAGCAAAAACCTGAATATTTTGATGTCCTTCATCCTTGTAGTATGCTCCCAAATGGTGTGCAAATTCCAGAATAAAATCAGGCTGAAAGCTCATTTGTTTTTCCTGAAATGGGGTTAAAAAATCCTCGTTTTTTACATAGAAAAAACGCTGACTTACACTGTCTTTTATTTTAAAGGTAATATCCCCTCTTTTCTCTACTAGCATCACTCGCCATGAAAAGCGATACCCTTGCTCATTCCAAAAAAGCTCACCAGGATACATTAGATATCTAAAAGGAAAAAGCAGTTGAATGATCAAAAAGCAACCTAATAAAAAAAAGATCAATTGGTTTGCCTGACTAGTCTGAGCTTGAATGTTAGTTGTTAATTGTTTTTTCTTGAGTCCGAGAAATGATGTAGTTATTACTAGTGTTGATTCAATAAAACTCAAAAGCTTAAGATGAACTCTAGTATCAAAAAAAATAACCGCACTTGAAATCATAATATATGGAAACATCCCAATGGATGGAAAAAAAATTCTTGTTAAGACATGGAAAATGACCACAAATACAAAAGCAATGTGTCTGGTTCTAGAAAAAAGAAGAAAAAACGGAATACACACATCATAAAGCATCCCAAACCAACTTGCCAAATAATGAGTTACTCTATATTGCATAAGATTCTGACCTAACAATGGTAAATCGTATTTAGATTTAAGCCAAAGAGATAAGGGTTGCGCCTCTAGAAGCCAGTCAGAATTTATTTTTGCGATCCCTGCATAAAAATAAACAATACATATAAAAATCTTAAGTACATCCACTGACCAAGCAGGTACTCTATTCCCCTTCTGTCCAGAAAAATAACTGTCTAAAGAAAAATAATTTCCTGCCGGAAGAAAACACAGTACAAAAGCTAAACAACTGGTTAAATAATAATGATTTAAGTAAGTTGTCTTGTCAATCAATTCAATATAGGTAAAGACAAGGAAGAAAGAAATAATTGCTGCTCTGTATTTGTATCCTATCATCACAAAAAAAGATGCAATGAGGCCTATCACAAAAAGTAAATAGGTGTAAGGACCAAAATCAATTACCCATTCAAATCCAAAGTATTTAAAGTGATAACTTGGATTAATATAAAGCGTTTCTATCCATCCTTTAGACCAAAACCTAAGGAATGAAAAAAACATTAACCCGCCGAAAGTAATTCTGAAAAGGGCTAGTGAGGCAGGGTGCTCATTTTTTTTAGAGTAATAATCTTGAACAATCTTATACATCTAAAAAAGTTGAATTAGTCTCTCCACATATACTAGGTCTACTAGTCACCATCTGCATCAGCGTAATCAACATTAATATTTAACTTTTGAAGCATATCAACCTTTAATAAAACTACATTTGCCTGTATAACATCATATGTACTAAGCATGGAAAGGTTATTCTCGACTACCTGCATACTTAAATCATTATCTAGCTGATCTAATTGAGCAAAGATCTTATCTAACTGTTCGTTAATTTTTTCAGCTAATTTTTCATCTTGATCATTTTCAATAAAATTTAAATATGCATTTATACTTAAACCCGATGAATCATTATCATTATAATACCTTCCATTAAAAAAATTATCAATTGCATAACTAGCCTCAGTTACCAGTAATTTAGAATAAATTTTACCATGATAAGCTTCAACTCTATCTGGAAGTACATTATTAGAAAAAACCCCTGCTGCTATACCAATTTTATTTGCTCTAAATCCTTTTTCAAAATAATATACAAAGTCATTAATTATCGTATTGATACTTGATGTTGAAGTATTATCAATAGAATTAATAAATGATTCTCTAAATTCATCATTCCAACTGTTTTTAACAGCTAAAGTTAATTCAACCATTTTATCAATTAAATCAATTAAATATTTATCGTAGTTTAAATCTTCTGCTAAATATTTTGATACTATTTCATCATCATCTTGACCAATACCAAAAAGCATGTAGTCTAATCCATTAAATCCCTGAGAAGAAAAGTTATAGGATTGATTTAAATCATAATCTAAACTTGAAATATTATCTTCTATTCTTTCAATGTTAGTAGGATAAAGATTAAGTCTATTTTTGTAATATATTTCTTCCGCATAACCTAAATCAAACATTTCTACATGCTGCCATTTTAAAAAGCTGTTAAGCCAAGATTCTCTTAAAACAAGAAGATTGTCATTAGAAGGAGTATTTACAAATAAGGTAGCTTTTTCATTCAATTGATTTAAAGAAAACTCAAGATCAGTTAATGAGGGTAGGATTATGTTATCGGCCCAATTTATTAACATCTCTTTATGTTCAAAGGAAATAGTAGTATTCGAATTGCCACTATCAGGCGTAGCTTCTTGTTCTGTTAAGGTGGAGTCATTATTTGATGCTAATGAACTGTCTTTATTATCAAAAATTTCTTCTTCAGCTAAATTTAGATTGATTTCATCTGCATCATCAGTAGAGCACTGGATGAACATTAAAGCAAATAATATCAGGTATCTATATCTTTTCATTCTCATGTTTAAAAAAATGTAAGTGTTTTTTTTAAAAAAAACACTTACATTGGGTTACACTTAATTATTATACTTAACAAGCATTAAATAAACTGGTTTATGGTTAATATTCAATTTATTGATTAGTGTTAATTTGTTAAACCACCTGTGGCTGTTGCTACCTCAGCAGCCATTTCAGTTAATTCTTCAGCTGTTCTATCCCAGAATCCACCATCACCAGCAGATAGTCTAGCAAGTAAATCATTCACTTCAGCATTTGTCATGTAAGGATCTCCTGAAGAATCTTTTGTAAATTGAAGACCTAATATAAAACCATAGGCTTCAGATAAGGCATGTAAAGCTGAAGCCCATTTACCATCAACAATATCCTCAGCTCCACCAACTAAATAATAATGTGCTTTGTATCCAATTACTTTTGAAAGTTCTTCAGAAACTATAGCAGCTTGCTTGTCCCGCTCGTCATAATCTTTATTTACTATGGCTGCTCTTCCAGCTATGAATGCATTATAAATTTTATCATTTATTCCAGCTTCATTGTCCTGACCATTAATTTTATTTAAATAATAATTCAAATTTGCAGTGTCTCTATTTGGTGCAGTTCCTAACCCAGACTTAAATTGACTATCTAAGCCTTGAAGATATCCAAAACCTTCATCCCAATAATGTTCCATTTTAGTAATATAGGCTTCTGTTGCATCGGGATGAGTATATGCGTACACGTCTGCATCATTATCCTCACGAGCTCCATCAAGTTTTGAAAATGAAAGATAATTATTGACAATCTGATCTACCTGGAGAGCACCAATCAAACCTTTTGAAAAAACCTGATTTAATTCAAAACCTTTTGCAGTAACTTTAACATCTCTTGAGCCATCAGCTTCTGAATATAATCCAGCAACACCTGATGATGCTATAGTTCCAGCAGCAACAGCAGGTGCAACAACAGTTGTAAACTCCTCAATCCATCCATCGAACAAGGGTCTAACTGTTGATGCTGCGACTGGGGATGAAGCTGTTTTGCCTCTAACATTTTTACCACTAGCATCAAGTGAACTATCATTAAATCCTGTTCCAGAAGCAAACATGTTATCAATTTGTTCTTTAGTGTAAGAATTATCATTCATAGCACTTTTTAATTCAGAAGCCATTGCGACTCTAGCAGACTGACCAGTATAATATACCGTAGAAATACCATTTCTAGTAAATGAATATTCTTCTGGTAAAACGTAAACAGTATTAGTGACAGTTAATGTTTCAGTAATTGTTTCAATTTCGGTAACTGTTTCTGTAACAATTCTATCGATGTATTCAATTTCTGTTATAGTTTCTGTTTCTGTACAATTTGTAAACAATATTAACAATATTAAATATTTAAATAAGTTAGTTTTCATTTTTCTTTATTTATAATTAGTCTAAATTAACATAGCAAATTTATAAATTATTTTGGAAGAAAAAAAAGTTATTTAGAATAAATATAAATAAAAAGGGGGCACCCCTTCTTAATTAGAAGTTGTTAATCTAGACTAATTATAAAATGAAGAAAGATGCCCTTAATATTTCGTTTAGGATTGCAATAAATTGTAATCCTTCAAGGAATTTGATTTAGAAAATGCAAATCAAAAGAAAAATTTACGATTAATTAGTCAAATTACATTTAAATTTTAAAAAGAAATACTGAGTTTAACACTAAAATATCGATAATAAATATAAATCTAATTGGAGAGATAATAAGCGGTTCTAAAAAATATTGAAGCTTAGGTTTGTGATTGATTTCTACTATATTTAATAAAAATAAGAATATGATTTTTTTTAAAAACGTGCTAACAACTCTCTTCATCATCTTTTTTTCAGTTGCTTTTGGGCAAAGTAGTTTTGAGATGAATGATATTTTTGATATCCAATATGCTAATGATATTCAAATCTCTCCTGATGGAAAACAAATTGTTTACCGCAGAATGGGATACGATATCATGTCAGATAAAAATGTAGGGAATCTTTGGATTTTAAACACAGACGGCAGCAATCACCAAAAACTAACTTTAAAGGATGACAGTGAATTCAGTCCTAGGTGGTCTCCAAGTGGTGACCGAATAGCTTTTATCAGTCAGGGTAAGGATGGCTCTGAAATTTTTATGTATTGGATCCAATCCAGCAAAATGGCTCGAATGACTCAATTAGCTCAAAGTCCTTCATCACTCAGTTGGTCAAATGATGGGATGTCCCTTGCTTTTTGTATGTTTGTTCCCTCACCTGCCCCTGTGATTGCCCAAATACCAAAAAGTCCAAAAGGAGCAAAATGGGCAAAAAAACCAAGAATTACTGATCGTTTAAATCATGAATCTGATGGTAGAGGGTATATTCCTACCGGATACAGTCATATTTTTGTCATGCCTTCCGAAGGAGGGGCAGTTAGGCAATTAAGCTCAGGAAACTTTCATCATCGAGGAAATTTAAGCTGGGCAAAAGACAATAAATCAATTTATTTTTCAGCTAACCGAACAGCTGATTGGGAATATGACTTTAGAAATTCTGAAGTTTACAAAATTAGCTTGGAAGACGGATTGACTTCACCGCTTACTCAACGAGACGGACCAGATTATGCCCCAATAGTTTCACCTAACGGAGAAATGATTGCTTTTATAGGATTTGAGGACAAACGTGAAGCGTACCAAAACCGCATGTTATACATAATGGACTGCAACGGAAAGAATAAAAGACTCCTGAGCCAAGATCTCGATGCGAGTATATCATCCATAAAATGGGATGCCGATAACAAGGGAATCTATTTCAACTACGATCATCATGGCAATGGAAAAATAGGATATATTACACTAGATGGAGAAATTACGAAAATTGCAGATAACCGTGGGGGCACAACCTTGGGGCGTCCCTATGGAAGTGGAATGTTTAGTATCTCACGAAACGGAAAAATTGCTTACACTTTCACTCGACCAGAACATCCAGCTGATATTGCTTTAGCTGATAAAAAAGGACAAAATTGGACCAGACTAACTACTCTAAATCAAGCTCTTTTTACGAATAAAAAACTCGGTCAAGTAGAAACAATTTGGTACTCTTCTAGTATTGATAATAGAAAATTACAAGGATGGATCGTATATCCTCCAAATTATGACCCTGATAAAACCTATCCTTTTCTGGTTGAAAATCACGGAGGACCAATTTTAAATTATGGAGACCGTTTTTCAATTGAGATGCAATTATATGCAGCTGCTGGCTATATTGTTTTTTACCCCAACCCAAGAGGAAGTACTAGTTATGGAGAAGACTTCGCTAACCTACTATTAAACAATTATCCTGGAGAAGACTACAATGATGTAATGGATGGTGTGGATGCTTGCATTGCAAAAGGGATCGCAAAAGAGGATCAGTTGTTCGTAACTGGAGGAAGCGCCGGTGGAATCATGTCTGCTTGGATGATAGGTAAAAATAATCGATTTGAAGCCGCAGTTGTAGTCAAACCAGTTATGAATTGGACTTCAAAACTTTTAGTAGCAGATAACTATTATGGTTATGCAAACTCACGCTATCCAGGACAAGTCTGGGAAAATCCAATAAACTATTGGAAATTTTCACCTATTTCTTTAGTAGGTAATATTGAAACGCCAACTATGGTAATGGTAGGTATGGAGGACCTGAGAACACCACCCAGTGAAGCTAAACAACTTTATCACGCACTTAAGTTGAGGAAAATTCCAACTGTGTTGGTAGAAATTCCCGAGGCGAGTCACGGGATAGCGAAACGTCCGAGCAACCTGATGACTAAAGTTGCACACACCATAGCCTGGTTTGAGAAGTACAAAAAATAGATTTTATTAAAAAAACATTAGGTTGTTACTTGCAATTAAAAAATACACTATCTTTACAAAACCATAAATCAAAACCTCAAATGGATTTAAGCATGCTGTAACTTGATTGTTACAGTATGTTTTTTTTTAAACAAAATCTAATTAACTTTGATTTATTCCGTGTGGACTGGAATTTAAATATATAGTCGCGGGTGGAGAGAACGCATCCGAAACAATCGTTACGTATTTTTAACTCATACTTAAAATTATAATGAGGTTCAAAGGAGGTAATTCATTCGTTTTAATCAACAGTTCAAATTCACTATAAACTTTTTCGTATTAACGATTGTTTTTTCCTTCCTACTTGATCTTAGTTTTACTTATGATAATATTTTTGAATTATGAAATATTACAACAAAACGCGAACCATTGAACAAAAAGTTAACGATCGTGAAATTTTAGAGGTTCTGAGAGCTCAAAATGATTTAATTCACTTGATCCTTAAGGAATTAAGGAGTAAAGATTAAAACTAGTTTTTTTTAACATGTTCTAGGGGTATAAATACTTTGATTTTAAATCACTACTTTTGATTTATGAAAAACATTTATGCCCCTTTATTTTTTGCGCTTTTGATCGTCGGTTGTTCTGATCAAGAAGAAATGCTTTCAGCTTCAGCAGAAGAAACTCCCACATTTTATGGTGTAACTCCTTCAATTTCCCCGATTGATACTGATGCTTTATTTTTCAAAGATATTTTGTACGGTACTAATGAACGAAATAGACTCGATCTTTTTTTGCCTGATAATGGACCACTCGAAGGAATGGTTATCTTATTTCACGGTGGCTCATTTCAATTTGGAAGCAAAGAGGACTTTTATGGTGAAGAATTAAGCAGCATTTTAACCTCTGTTTTAGATAAAAAAATTGGCATTGCAAATGCAGAATACTCCTTTATTACCGAACCCCACTCTGCAGGGGTTTTTACTTCATTGACAGATGGCTCTGAGGTAATTGATTTTATAAAACAAAATAGTCCTGCTCTTGAAATACCCAATAACAAGCTCGTTCTCGCAGGTGTTTCTGCTGGGGCTGGAATAGCTCAGTGGAACGGTTTTAGAGAAGAAACCAACACCGAGGTAAAAGGTATTGTGGCTCTGTATGCTCAAAGCACCTATGATATCAATAAATGGGAAACTATATTTCCTGAATTTAATTTGGACAGTATTAAGGAGGTAAATTCCCAAATAAAAGAGTTGTATAATCAGTTTTATGGAGGAGAATATACTGCTGAAAAAGCCATGACTTTGGACTTTTTAAATCAAATTGATGCTGATGATCCAAAACTGTACGTTTATAACCCAGTCTATAAAGACGATGTTATTAACGGAAATACTTTGGATTTAGATGTTCTTTTTCACAGCTACAAACATGCCGATCTACTCAGAAAAAAATCAACAGAAGTAGGTCTAGAATTTTCAGGGGCATACGAAGAGCTTCCACAGGCGTTTATTGAAAGAATTCTTATTACAAACCAGTAATGATGAATATGTTTACATCGGCATTAAATGGTACCCCTTAAGCTGATAGTTTGACACTACAGCCAAAGCAGAAATAGCGGGAACAACTTCGGAATGAATATCTTCAAATGATATATTTCTTGCAGCCAATGCCTGAGAACATATATAAATCGAAACACCGTTTTTTCTTAGCTGTGCTATTAAATCCAAATTAGGGTTTGATTCTCCAAATTTCTTTTTGTACGATTTTTCATTTAAAATGGCATAAGTTGCATCCCCATGAATTGCTACAACTAATTTAACATTTGCAGCGGGAACTTCTCCAACATGCAATAAGTTTAGCGTACGGGCTATAATCCACAGACCCTTGTTTACTCCAGCCTTGAGTTGATCTGATTTAATATCAAAGAGTAGCTTGTACTCTCCTGAAGGATCCGGCTGTTGAGCGGTCTGATCAAAATACTTGATTTCACCATACCCTTTTATTAGAGGGGTCTGCCATTCTTGTGCGCTGAGAGAACTTGACAAAATAAAAGTCAAAAAAAGACTTGAAAAAAAAGAAAAAACTTGAGTTGTATTTTTCATCTAATGAATCGATTATGTGAACTCAAAAATACAAAAATGAGATAAGGTGTTCAATAATTTTCTGTTTGATTAACGTTTAGATAAACTCAAGTGAAAAATTGAATTAGTATATTAGTAGGGAGAATAATCAATACATTGGAATTTCTTTTTAAACAGTTAGTTCGAAGGTTAACTTTTCTTTTTTTAACCCTTATGAGTGTGATCTTATTGATAGCACTTGTGCTCATTCTATATGAAGAAAAATCGCTACTAGATGAAGTTGAAATTATTCATAAGA
>JAQWHT010000091.1 GCA_029249225.1 Flavobacteriaceae bacterium | reverse complement strand
TAACCTCCTGCATAGCCGAGATTAGAGGAGTGGCTGATGCACTTAACTTCAGGATGAGAAGATTGAATCCAAGAAACAGAATTATCAGTTGAACCATTGTCAATAACTACAAGTGAGGCCTCTTTAGAATGTCTGATTGCTACTGGAAGAAACTTTTTTAAAAGTTCTAAACCGTTGTAGTTTAAAAAAATGATCGCAGTTGAATTCATAAATTCATGTTGAATTTCGGCACTTCTTTAATAAATTGATAACGTTGATTTGTATAGTCCATAGTGCAAAAATAGTGATTCAAACCATTTGTGAGCATCATATATTGACTTCTAACCTGAAGATTATACCGTGCAATTTGATAAAAAACATGCTGATTTAATTTGACTTTTGATGCTTTGCATTCTACCAATAGTAAGTTCCCTTTATTTGGGTCCACGATCATGATATCAAAACGCTTAGTTGTGTCGTAAACTTTAATTGAATGTTCAACCTTTATCCAAGATGCTGGATAGCCCAAAGTGTGAATAAGATAGAATAAGCAATGAGAGCGAACCCATTCCTCCGGGGTACACAAAACCCATTTTTTCCTAATTGGGTCAAAGATAAAGGGTTTATTTTCCCTATTTTTGAGTTGTACTTTACAGGCAGGAAAATTCAGTTTCTCCATATTGTAAAAGTGCAATAAATTTTTTTATATGCAAGCGTTCTTTACGCTACTTTCTAAAATTGAAAAAGATCAATTTTCCCCATTTTATTTGTTGTCGGGAACAGAATCTTATTACATCGACGCGGTGGTGGCTTCTTTGACTTCTAAAGTGGTAGAGGAGGTTTCTCGTGATTTTGATTATAGTGTGTTTTTTGGAAAAGAAGCGAATGCTATTGAGATTATAGAAACTGCAAAACGGTATCCAATGATGGCAAGATACAATGTTGTTGTTGTCAAGGAAGCACAACAACTTCCTCCATCGGCACTTGATCAGTTAGCATTATACGCCTCAAAACCAACCAATCAGTCTATAGTGATCTTGTGCTATATGCATAAAGCTTTTGAAAAAAGAAAAAAACTTTACAAAGCGGTGGAAAAGTCAGGTGAAATTTTGACAGTTAAACCTTTGTATGACAATCAGATACCCCAATGGATTCGTGAGCATTCAAATTCGCTTCAATTGAATCTGACTCCTACTGCAGTCGAATTGCTGTCTTCTTATGTGGGAGCAAATTTGAGCAGGCTCTCAAGTGAATTAAAAAAACTCAAATTAGTCGTTAAAGAAAATGAAACAGTAGACGAGGAGGCCATTGAAAAATATGTTGGCATCAGCAAATCATTTAACAGTTTCGGATTGCAAAAAGCTATAGGTTTAAGAAACTTTTCTTTAGCATTTCAAATTGTTCAATACCTAATCAGAAATCAAAAAGCGCATCCTTTAGTATTAACACTTTCCTCACTTCATTCATATTTTCAAAAACTTCTGCTTTTGAAAGGAGTTGATAATCCTAAAAATGCTGCAGCAACTATTGGAGTGTCTCCTTACTTTTTTAAAGAATATGAATCTGCTGCTAATCGGTTGACTATGCGACAAATAACTTCTGCAATGAGCAATATTTTTGAAGCAGACCTTAAGAGTAAAGGTATTGGAAGTGTGAATGCTGGTGCAGGTGAAATATTAGAAACATTATTATTACAGCTTTTTACTCTGTAAAATCAACTTAAAGAGGGAATTGTTGAGGGTCATCTTCATGCATAATATTGTAAACAGCTTCAAAAACATCATCCTCAGATGGTTTTGAAAAATAATCTCCATCTCCTCCATAGGCGGGTCTGTGCGCTTTTGCAGAAAGAAGCTTGGGTGCGCTGTCTAATAGGGAAAAAACATTTTGTTTTTCAATAAGCTGCTGGAGTATATAGGAGCTTCCTCCTCCAGGGACATCCTCATCTACAATCAGAACACGGCTAGTTTTAGCAATGCTGTGTCGAATTTCCTCTTTTAAATCAAAAGGAATTAGTGACTGAATATCAATAATTTCTATATCGATTCCTTCTTGACTGAGTCTTTGAGCTGTAGCTTCAACAACCCTAAGTGTTGAACCGTACGAAACAACAGTGATATCTGATCCTTCTCTCATCACTTCAATTTTTCCTAAAGGCACAGTGAATTCTCCGAGATTACTGGGGGAAACTTCTTTTAATCGGTAACCATTCAATGACTCAATAACAATAGCAGGTTGTTCAATTTGCATCAAGGTATTGTAAAATCCTGCGGCTTGAGTCATATTCCTGGGAACTAAAATATGCATGCCCCGAAGTAAATGAATCATACCTCCCATAGGAGAACCAGAATGCCATATCCCCTCTAGGCGATGTCCTCTTGTTCGTATTATTAAAGGTGCAATCTGCTTTCCTACAGTTCTATAATGCATAGAACATAAATCATCACTTAATATTTGAATACAATATAAAATATAGTCTAAATACTGTATTTCAGCAATTGGCCGAAGACCTCTTAAAGCTAGACCTATGCCTTGCCCCGCTATAGTCGCTTCTCTAATTCCTGTGTCAGCTATACGAAGGCTTCCGTGTTTTTTTTGAAGACCTTCTAACCCCTGATTAACGTCACCTATCTTCCCGACATCTTCTCCGAAAATCAAGAGTGAATCGTGTTTTTTAAGAAGTGCATCGAAATTATCCCTGATAATTAGTCTTCCATCAGCTGCCACTTTATTTTCCTCATAAATGGGTGCTGTGGGTTTAAAATCCATCAACTCATCCTTTGAGACAGTATAGAGGTGTGATGAGATTTTTTGTCTCATATCTTCAGTAAGATCACCTAACCACTGTTCAAAAGAAGCAAGATTTATATTTTTATGTTTAGACAAGACTGTTTTGATTTGTCTTCCAGCAGAAATAACATCTTTAAAGCCTAATTCAATGACTTGCTCTAGTTTGGAGAAAATCATTTGAATTTTAGGGTCGTTATGAGTTTGCTCTTTAAGAGCGGGTAAAAAGCTAAAAAGTTTAGCTTTTTCTGAAAGGATAGGGGCCTGGTATGCCTCCCAGGCTTCTCTTCGAGCTGATCGAACTTCTTTGGTTGCAGTTTGTTCAATTTCAACAAGTTCGGATTCTTTTGCAAAGCCTTCGTGAAGAATCCAATTGCGCATCATTAAATTACAATCGAATTTTTTCTCCCATTCTAATCGTTCTTTTGATTTATAACGTTCATGAGAACCTGAAGAAGAATGTCCTAGTGGTTGAGTGAGTTCAGTGACGTGTAACAAGACTGGTACATGTTCACTCCTTGCTATTTGAGAGGCTTTATCATATGCTTCTATAAGCGCAAGATAGTCCCAACCTTTAACTTTAATTATCTCAAAACCTTTATCAGTTTCAGTTCGTTGAAATCCTTTCAAAGCCTCAGAAATACTTTCTTTAGTAGTTTGATCTTTGTTGGAAACAGAAATTCCATATTCATCGTCCCAAATACTTAATACCATAGGAACTTGCATTACACCCGCTGCATTGATGGTTTCAAAAAACATTCCTTCGCTTGTACTTGCGTTACCAATTGTTCCCCATGCAATTTCATTGCCGTTTTTAGAAAAATTATCACGACTTTGGGTCGAATAATTCCGATATATTTTGGATGCTTGAGCTAAGCCCAAAAGTCTGGGCATTTGTGAGCCGGTAGGGGAGATGTCTCCACTGTGATTTTTCTGGTTAATCACTTCCAACCAATTCCCGTTTTCATCCCTACTTGGAGTGGCAAAATGTCCTCCCATTTGTCTTCCCCCTGACATTGGCTCTCTAGTTTGGTCTAGATCGGCATATAACGCTGCAAAAATATTAGAAATTGATAGAAGTCCTTGAGCCATGAGCAACGTCTGATCTCTGTAATAGCCAGATCTATAATCTCCATTACGAAAGAAATGATTCATTGCCAACTGAGGTAATTCTTTACCATCTCCAAAAATACCAAACTTACCTTTGCCTGAGAATACCTCACGCCGTCCGAGTAGACTACATTCTCTACTGAGAACTGCAAGCCGATAATCTTCAAGAACTTTTTTCTTAAAATCCTCGAAACTTATTTTAAGTTTACTTTCCGAATCCTCAATTTTCATATGGTGGAGCGAAAATACAAAAAATTATGGTCATTAATTCGTAATTGCGCTACTGAAACAATTCAACATCAACCTGTTTATCTAAAACCATTTTCTTGTAAACAAGCTACTTAATGTACTTAGCCTAGGAGTAAAAATAAATCTGATTTTGGTTGCGTACCTAGATTGAGTTGGCTCAAACCCATTGGAGGAATACAAAGGGAAAAAGAGTTCGAAATAATCTGGCACTAAACTAAATTTAAATCCAGAGTCAAAATAGGTAATTGATTTACGTGATCGATTTTTCAAAATCCCTACATCTCCATAGAATTCAATCCATTTCCAAATACCAATTGAGGAGTTTAATGATGCCATATAATCATTCGCTGATGACTCTTCAAAAAATGCTTTGAATCCTCCTTCTGCAGGAACAAATTGTTGGCTGTAAACGCCCGTACTTTCTGATCTACCTAAATAATCATACCGAAATAAATAGTCTGGTGAGCGATTCAAGTTAAAATCAAAGTATTGGGTTTCAGTAGTATTGTGCCAAAGAAACTTTCCTGCGAAAAATCGAATTGCAAATTGACGACCACTTGGAAATAATTTTCTGTAATTACTACTAAAATAAATTTTTCCAAATTTGCTAGAGGCTTCAAAACTTGAATTTGTGGCAAAGACATTTACTGCGTCTGAATTATTATATCGATGAAGTATATTAAAAACACTATAATCTGGAGTGACCTGAACATTTGGATCTTTGTCTCGAAATACATTAAACCATGAGAAATTCAGCAACTGTCTTTTATTCGAGCGTAAATCTAAGGGACGAAAGTACATAGAAAAAGATGGCTGAATATAGGTGTATCTCAAGTTGGTATTGTAGTGATAACTTTTTCCTGTCAAAAAAACCTGATTCAAGTAGTTTTTACTATTGTGATTTATAAACCTATAACGAGTTCTAAAAAAACCTACAAAGGAATTTTCCTTTAAAGAATACTGAGGGTGTAAATCTATCTCAAAAGGCTGATTTTTTACTCTAGTATTATAGATTCGTAGGCCTCCAGTGAATCCGTCATATGCGTTGAAGTCAGAAATAGGGTGATAGAATAGTTGATTCCTCTTCAAGTTTTCAGAATCCCCATAAAATGTAAGTTGTAAGGGCTTAAAACCAGATGAGGATTTGAGATACTTCCAGTTGTTAGGTCTGTTTTTTTCTGGAAGAAAGCGATTTGAATTGATTGCGACAAAATCTGCATCTTCTGAATTGAGATTTACAATGGTATCTTTACCAGAATAGTGCATCCATTTTTCGGAGATTATTTGATCATTTTTTATCAAGTCAAGTTTAAAAGGTACTGGCTTAGAATTTTGTTCACTTATCGTAATACGAATATTTTTTTGCCCCTTCAGCACCTCTTTAATGGACAAATCATAAGCTTCCCTATCTGATAGATAAGTGTCAAAAAACCAATCTATTTTTTTGTCTGTATTTTTAGTTAAAATAGTTTTTAAAGGTATTTTACCTCTTGTATTTGAGAATTTTTTAATGCTGTTTTCTAAGGTAATATCTCCTAAATATTGATCTAAATAATACAATCCAGAACCAACATGATAGGGTATATAGTAGCTTTCATTGATTTTTGTTAAGCTTTCCTTTCCCAAAATATCTTCTTGTTGGTTGTTAGCATGTTCTCCAAACTCAGCTATAAACGAAAAACTTTCATTGTATCCTAAATGGGCAGCACTGTAGTTGTAGAATGGTCTAATGCCTATAAATTTAAATTTATATAGATCCCCCAAGAATTTACTGTCAGGAAAAAAGACCTCTACATATTTCATCATCAGGTAGGTTTGTATCCCTCCTGTAATCCAATGATCTTTTCGTTTGTTTATGATGAATAACTCATTCAGGTAAGAAGCTAAATAAGCTTTCATAAAACGAGTTTCATAAGTGAAGTCATCAGGAAAGGGATTGAGAAAGGCAAGTGCTTGACTAATTCCAAATATTGGATTTCTAGCGTAATCCTTTCTTAAAACAAGGAGTTTTTTATTAGGGATAGGGTCTAAAAATTGTTTGGTATAATCATCTATTCTCCTAATAGATCGTTCAATATCTACTTCAACATTTTTACTTGAAAGTATATCTGTTACAATTGAAAAATCATCATTTATTTTGATGGTTTTAAATGAATTTTTCAAATCAAAGACAAACTCTGGGCTGCTTATGTTTTGATCTTGAAAAATTGAGTTTTTTCGGGTATTGGTTGAATTTGTTGTGGTGTTTAGTTCTTGTACATTACTCCACAGTGAGTATGTTGCAGGATAATTCCACTTAAACTCGAAACTGCTCGGCTGATTACTATAGTCTCTAAAACCTAGATTGCTGTTTAATAGCCATTCTTCATTATATCTTGGAGCCATGGAGATAAACAGGTCTCGAAGTATAATCCCTTTATTAGAATTAATCCCTATACCCGTGAATTTATCATCAGGAATTTTGATTAAATATTCTAATTGAATTTCAATACTTTCTCCAGCAGCTAATTCTTTGTTTAAATTGACTTTAATTATATCCAACTGATCTGCTAATCGAGACCAGTTCAAAATCGAAACTGATGTTAAAACATCTATTTGAGTAAACCCTAATTTATTGTTCGAACTGATATAAAAACTACGGTTAAATTCATTGGCTAAGTGATTTGCCAAAGGTGCAGGAGCCCCTTGATAGGAATTGGCCCAATCATATAAATAGAGGACGCTTAACTTATCATTACTTGTATTGGTGTATTCAATGGTTTGAGAAACTACTAAGGTTTCTTCTTCGATTTTTAAATCGATATCTAGAACGTATTTTGATTGACTTCTTGCGTTGGACGTTAGACCGACAAAAGCGATTAGAAATACAATAAAATAGCGATTGCTGTACATTTAAAAATTGGGTTTAAAGTTTTCTTTTTTGTAAAAGCGATTTAAACAATCCATTACTTCCTCTTTAGTATCGGCCAATTCAAAGAGATCTAGGTCTTCAGGGCTAATATTCTTTTCTTTAATCAATGTGTTTTTAATCCAGTCAACCAATCCACTCCAGTAATCTCGTCCAACAAGAATAATGGGAAATTTAGTAACCTTATCTGTCTGAATTAAGGTGTAGGCCTCGAACAATTCGTCCAATGTACCGACACCTCCAGGCATTACAACAAATCCTTGCGCATATTTAACAAACATTACTTTTCGAACAAAGAAGTATTGAAAGTTAATGAGCTTATCTCGGTCTATATAGCGATTGCTCTCCTGTTCAAAGGGTAGCTCGATGTTTAATCCAACAGAGGTTCCTCCAGCTTTTTGAGCAACTTTGTTTGCAGCTTCCATAATACCTGGACCCCCTCCTGTAATTACTCCATAGCCAGCAGATGCAATTCCTTCTGCTATATCGACAGTGAGTTCATAAGTAGGTTGATTTTCAGCAGTACGTGCTGATCCAAAAATCGAAATACAAGGTCCAATTGCACTTAAGGTTTCATAACCCTCAACAAATTCACTCATGATCTTAAACAATGCCCAAGAGTCATTCGACTTAATTTCGTTCCAATTTTTTGATTTTATTTTTTTCATGAGATAATGGGATTTAGGTTTTCTGCTAATTCTCTTTTTAGAAAACGTGCAGTATGACTTTTTTTTACAGTAATTAAATCTTCAGGTCTACCACTAAAAATCAATTCTCCTCCTTTACGGCCTCCTTCAGGACCAATATCGATTACATAATCAACCTGTTTGATTACATCCAAATTATGCTCTATTATAAGTACAGTATTCCCTTTGTTTACCAATCTGTTTAAAACATCTAAGAGAACGCGAATGTCTTCAAAGTGAAGTCCTGTAGTAGGCTCATCTAAAATATAAAATGTCTTTCCTGTATCTTTTTTAGCGAGTTCACTGGCTAATTTTATTCGCTGTGCTTCCCCACCCGAGAGGGTAGTGGAGGATTGGCCAAGGGTTATGTATCCCAATCCTACATCCTGAATCATTTTCAGCTTTCTATATATTTTAGGAATGGATTCGAAAAAAGTACACGCTTCGTTAATCGACATATTCAAAACATCTGATATAGACTTCCCTTTAAAGCGAATTTCCAATGTTTCACGATTAAACCGTCTTCCTTGACAGCTTTCACATTCTACGTAAACATCAGGTAAAAAATTCATTTCAATCACCTTCATTCCACCTCCTTGGCAGGTTTCGCAGCGACCTCCAATCACGTTGAAACTAAAGCGACCGGGCTTATATCCTCGTATTTGAGCTTCAGGAGTAAGGGTAAATAAATTTCGTATTTCACTAAAAACACCACAATAAGTTGCTGGATTGCTTCTTGGAGTTCTACCGATTGGACTTTGATTAATATCAACGACCTTGTCCAAATGCTCTAATCCTTCAATTTGATCATAAGCTAAAGGAACCTTTACTCCATTGTAAATATGTTCATTTAAAATTGGGTAGAGAGTTTCATTAATAAGTGTTGATTTTCCACTTCCTGAGACACCAGTCACCCCAATCATTAAACCTAAGGGAAACTCTACCACTATATTTTTTAAATTATTTCCTCTACAACCACTAAGAACTAAAGTGTTTCCATTTCCTTTTCGGCGTACTTTCGGTATTTCAATTTGTAATTCACCAGTTAAATACTGGGCAGTTAATGTAGATTGGCTTAAGATTTCGTTTGGAGAGCCTTGCGATATTATTTCACCTCCATTTTTTCCAGCAAAGGGTCCCATGTCAATAAGATGGTCTGCGCGCAACATCATGTCTTTATCGTGCTCAACTACTAAAACAGAATTTCCTAAATCTCGAAGTGCTGTCAATGAATCAATAAGCCTGTCATTATCTCTTTGATGTAATCCTATACTTGGTTCATCAAGAATATACAGAACTCCAACGAGCTGTGATCCAATTTGTGTCGCCAACCGAATTCGTTGTGCTTCTCCACCAGATAATGACTTTGAAGAGCGGTTAAGCTGAAGATACTCTAAACCAACATTGAGTAAGAATTGAAGACGAACTCTGATTTCTTTTAAAATCTCTTTAGCAATTTTGTTTTCATTTTCATTTAGGTGTACTTCCAATTCAGAAATCCAATCATATAAATCCTGCAAATCCTTGCCAACCAAATCGGCAATATTGGCTTTCTTTATTTTAAAAAACAAAGCCTCTCTACGCAATCGAGAGCCTTCACAGCTAATACACAAATAACTGTCCATGTAGCTGGAAGCCCAACGCTTGATGCTCGCTGTGGCAGCCTCCTCATAAGACGATTCTATATAGTGCTCCAAACCTTCGAAATCAATCTTATAGGTTCGAGTAATCCCTAGGGTAGTAGAGGGGATGTCAAATTTTTCCTGACTTCCCTTTAAAATAACCTCCATTGCTTTTTTTGGAATCTTATGAATAGGGTCTGTTAATGAAAATTCATAACATTTGGCTATGGTTTCAATTTGTCTGTAGGTCCAACTTGTTTTTTTTGTTCCCAATGGAGCAAATCCCCCTTGTGCAATAGAAATTGAATCATCTGGAATGATTTTCTTTAAATTCACTTTATGTTGAACTCCCAATCCTTTACAACTGGGACACTTCCCTTTGGGAGAATTGAAAGAAAAAGTATTGGGTTCAGGCATTGGATATGCAATACCCGATGTAGGACACATTAAGTTCCTGCTAAAATAACGTGCATGATCATTCCCTAATTCCATCACCATCATTACATCTTGACCATAATGAAGGGCGGTAATCAGAGAGTCATTTAAGCGTTTAAGAAATTCTTTATCATTTTTTACTGTAAAACGATCAATGACAATTTCAATATCGTGAGTTTTATAGCGATCTACTTTCATCCCCTGGGTCAGTTCAATCACATGTCCATCTATACGAACTTTTGAAAACCCTTGCTTGGAAAGTGAGTCGAAGAGCTCCCTGTAATGCCCTTTTCTAGATTTAATAATCGGAGCCAAAAGAATGACTTTTTTGTCCAAGTAGTCATCAACTATAAGATTTTGAATTTGCTCCTCAGTATAGCTAACCATTTTTTCATTAGAAATATAACTATAAGCAGATCCAACTCTAGCAAAGAGAAGTCTTATATAA
>JAQWHT010000088.1 GCA_029249225.1 Flavobacteriaceae bacterium | reverse complement strand
TTTATGAAAACTATAATCACCTAAATATTCCATGTGAAAAGGGAGACTGCTTTCGTTAGTTACCTGCACATTCAGAATGGTTTTATCCTCATCGTACCTTAGAGAACCAAAATGAATATTATCATTTACAATTTGACTTATGCTCTCTTCATTACCTATTATTAAATCATTATACCAAACTACAGTCTTTCTTTGAAAAAGAGCCTCTTTAACCGCTTCGGGTGTTGGTTGAGCTACTTTAACAAAAGTCATTGGACGGTGCCCACCAGTTCCTATTTCATGTGCCCAATCAGTGAGTCCATGAATATCAGAGGTCCCCAATATGGCAAGGTCATTATCTAAGGCAATCTGCAATGCTTCTTCAGAATAAGTAGTTTCATTAACTACTTCAATACCGTGTAAAAGTTTATTGCGAATTAAGTATTTGTGAAAGGGGTCAAGGCGTGCAATCCCGTCAGCACGTTGCGCATCCCAATTTGGATGATTCCAAAAAACAAATGCCCCTTGTTTATTTGCTTCTTGGATACCAGTAAGAGAGTCCGAATGAAGTAACATGTTGGCATCTTTAATAAATACTGCATTAATATGTCCAGGGGGCATCTCTCTTGTGATTTCAGAGCCGTTGATGACTTGAAGTGCATCTCCATCTGCTAACTGACTAGAAGCAACTATAAAAGATCGATTTCGATCTGGGTGGGGAATATCTTCTGAATTGGGTTGGTATTCTAGATGTTCAGTCATTGCGATTAAATCCAATCCCTCTCTCTGTGCCTCTTTTACACGTATACTGGGCCACACTTCACCATCTGAAAAAACAGTATGAATGTGTAAATCAGTACTTATCCAAAAGGAATCTGCATCAGCATTAAAAAAACGATCTTGAGCAACAATAGAGTTAACCCCTAACAGCATAAAGGCTATTCTAACGATATTTTTATTTATGACCATAATGTTTTTAAAAGAAATCTACAAAAAAATGGGTAATCATAGTATTAAATTTACATCAGTAATTAAATCTTGTAAAACAGTAGAGTGTTCCATAATCTGTTTTTCAAATACTGGTCAGTACTTTTAAAAATAGTATTTTTTTGGAAACCAGTGTTGAGTGTAATCTTGTCGTTGAGCTTAACTTTAATTCCGAAAAAAGTCCAATTTTGATTAAACTTATACGGGATCCCAGAAGAATTCATAAGTGTAAAAAATTCATCGT
Source organism: Flavobacteriaceae bacterium (assembly GCA_029249225.1). Lineage (GTDB taxonomy): Bacteria > Bacteroidota > Bacteroidia > Flavobacteriales > Flavobacteriaceae > MS024-2A. The sequence continues at coordinate 1,737 of JAQWHT010000088.1, read as the reverse complement.
AAAAAACAAAATTTACAGGGATTTTCGAGTCGATTTTGGAAAGCGGTGTTTCGTAAGTGAACCGAACACGGATTCTGCTAGAAAAATCAAAACTTCTTGATGAGCGGTTTTTCTGCAAAGGAAGGTCTTCTTGAAAACGGTGTTCCAGGCGGAGCCAGGTAGAAAAAGAGCCTTTTTTTAGCGGTGTTTTATAGGATACTTGCTCCCAAACATTATGCTCATTTCGAACCCTTGGATCGGCATTAATATCTGAATCAAAATTTTTTAAATAACTGTATCCAACAGACCATTTTATTTTGGTAGAATCTGTATATGTTAATTGAGGTCTAAAAATTTGCTGATTCCACACATTGAAATAATCAATTGTTCTAATGTGAAACTCCGAACGTAAACTCAAATTATCACTTAAGGGTAAATCTACAAATACCGCATTCCAAACCCCTTCAACTTTATCGTATTCTTGTGCTGTAGCCACTTGATATGAAAGAAGGAATAAAATCCCACTCAATAAAATCTTTCTTGTCATTGTATTAATTAAATTTTCTCATTAAACCTTCTTGTGAAACAGAAGCTACCATTCTACCTGATCGATCAAAAATACTTCCTCTTGCATATCCTCTTGCGTTGGATGCACTTGGACTTTCAATTGCATACAACAACCAGTCGTCGATTTCAAAATTCCGATGAAACCAGAGGGCATGATCTAGGCTTGCATAATAGATTTTTTGTTTTTCAAATTCTTTTCTGTGGGGCAAAGTAGCAGAAAGCAACAAACTATAATCTGAAGCAAAAGCAAGTAACTGCTGTTGCAAAGGGATATCCGCCTTAATTTCTTCTTTGGTCTTGAACCAAATATGAGATTGCGGTGGCTTGTTTTGTGTTTCGAGATAAATGGCTTTTCCTACGGGTCTGAATTCAAAAACCTGAGGATGAGCCATCATCAGACGTTCGTAACGATCAGGATCGTTATCCCTCAACGATTCTGCTTGTTGGATATCTGTAAGTAATATTTCAGGAGTTAACACATTCGGCATAGTAATTTGATGATCTGCTCCTTCCTCATCTAGGTGAAAAGAAGCTGCCATATTAAAAATTGCTTTTCCTTCTTGATAGGCTACAACTCTTCGTGTCGTAAAGCTTCTCCCATCTCGAATCGCGTCTACTTGATAGTCAATTGGTATGTCAATATTCCCTCCAAGGATAAAATAACCGTGCATTGAATGTGCTATACGACCATTAGGAACTGTCTGATAAGCTGCGTGGAGAGATTGACCTAATACTTGACCGCCAAAAACTCTTCCCCAAGCAGTCTTGTAGTTTTGGCCTACAAAATGATGAGTATCTTTTTGCTCAAGTTGAATTAAGTCTATGAGTGATTCTAAATCTATCATTATAAAGTAAAATATAGTATAAGGAAAACGACTAATGCATCTAACTATTGCACTCTCATGCTCCAAATTTCATGTATCGGATTTCCCTTACTGCTTAACCCTTGATGGTGCCAATCGGTGCCTTTTATGGAATAATCAAAAGGTAGGATGGCGCCAACACGACTGTTATCTCTTGAAAAATACTCTATGTGCTCTGTATATTTTCCATTATCAGTAGTGTAGTAACCTCCTCCAGAACCAAAAAACTGAAAAGTTGCTGTATTGAAAGCAATCCATTGGAAATTTCCGTCTAATAGAAATTTCATTGTTTTTCTTGGCCTAGAAGTATCTCGTCTTTGCTCTCCCT
>JAQWHT010000077.1 GCA_029249225.1 Flavobacteriaceae bacterium | reverse complement strand
CAACCTGTCCCTGCTCAGAAGTTGACAGCTGTTCCCGCTCTGATCGTTTTGCTTGCTCTTCTTCAGCACTCAAAGATTGTGAGCTCTTCTCTAAAACGTCATCTTGTCCTTGCACAGAAATTGATCTTTGTTCCCTTTCCTCTCCCCTATGGATCTCTTTATTATCTATTGTTGATAATGCAATGAGTTTTATGTCTTGACTATACCATCTAATAAAATCACTAATAGAAATAAGTGAATCTAATTTTTTAGCACCTAGACTCAGGTACTTGATCAAAAACTTATAGTTTTGAGCGTCTAAAAGGATTATTAATCGTGCAAGTTTTCCTCCGTTATTATAAAAAGCTACAGATTTCAAATAACTTAATAATTTAGAATGAGGTTGTTCTATTAGAGCATCAAAGAGTTGTTTTAGCTCTTCAATTTCACTATAAATTAATTGAGGGATATCATTTTCTAGATAATAGATTAACCCCTCCACACTATTTAAATAGTAGCCAGACTCAAAGTTATTATTAAGATTAATTTTGTTTAAAACATCATCTTCCGAGGGAGTAAAGTCTTTCAAAACATCGGTCTGATGCTCTATTAAAGACCGAATAACTTGATTGGACTGGGCGTGAATAACCTCATCTAATATGAATCTGAAAAGATTAGAAAAAGGGATGGAAAGGAAGTTAGAAAAATATTTTAGTGCCTTGAAAAATAAAGATGAAGGATCTTTTGGAGTCTTAAAATACTGTCTAACCAAAAAGAATTCAACTTCCTCCATGATATAGTATTGTGATTCTATTTTTGGAAGTTGATAATTGATTAGGATATATTCAAAAAAAGAAATTGAAGCTTGAAAAATCGTTTCATTCTGGGAGAATAGCTTTTGATAAACAATCTTTTGCGTCTCAGGGTTTAAGACATTAAACAGCCTAAAATAATTTTTTTTATTTGCCGTCAAAATTGATTTGATCCGCTCTGATAACAATAGCGAATCTTTCATCTTTAAAATCATCTCGTTGAAGGCATCAGCTCCATCTACCCACCAAGGAAAATATCCTTTCCGAATAAAAAATAGTACCGCCTCACTTACTCGCTCCTGATTTTGTAATGTTGACTGATTTAATTTATTTTGGACGAAATCTTCAAGCTCAGATTCAAATTTACGTACAATGGAATCTAAGTCACTAGCTTTAAAATTTCCAAGGTCTATTTCAATTTTATCAACTACAATATTTTTACCATCAAAATTCGAAAAAACTTTCTCTATAACATCCAGTAAATTTTTTTTTGCCAATCTTAATAGATCGTTACTCAAAGGCTCAAAGGCTTTATCCTCTGAAAGTGATAAATCAAATTTAAATTTCCTGATGTTTCCAGATACAGGCATTTATTACGGTTTGTAACTCCTCAGTAATTGAATTAATTGAAGGGCGTTAACATCCGCTTCGTTGTCATCATCACTTTTCTTTTTATCTAACCAGTTAAAATACGTATCCTCAAAAAGACTCAATTGGTTCACGTTTAAATAGAAGAGATCGTAACTGAAATGAGCAGGTATATGCTCCTGAATACTAGATTTTAAATACGCTCTAAATTCTGTGTTCTGAAATCTCAAAGGCCAATCCGGAAAAATAAAACTCAGTTGATTAGAGTATCCAAAGTCTGTCGGAAATTCATGACTATTTCCCTTGTCAATAATGATTTCACTAAAGTTTTCAATTGGATCTTTTTCTTCACTTTTCTTAACAAAGTATTCTAGCAAGCGTTTCATTTCTGATTTAGCTCCAGTATTAGAATAGAGTACCTTTGGACACTTAAAAACAGGTTTATTAAAAATATCGAAAATCACGATCTGATATTCCTTCTTTTCTTTTGACTTAATGATCGAATAATTCTCTTTATTAGTCCCTAGAATAAAAATATCATTTCTCAAATCATTTTGTTCTTCGAAGCTAGTTGCATTGTAGCTTACAAGACAAGGTTCCGAATCATTATTCAAAAAAGTGGTGATATAATTGGTCGTAAGTAGTGGCCTCAGTAAAATATGTTCAACTAGAAACATTCCCTCACAGGCTACATTTAGATGTTCAAATTTTTCAATCCCCTTGACCATTGCTTGATTGCACTTATCCTCAGAATCCGATCTAAACAACTCAATGGGATGTTGAAATCCAGGTGCATTATAGAGCAGATGAAACTCCGTTTTATTTCCTGCTGAACTTACAACGTTATAGTTCTTCGTTTTGATAGCATGAGTAAACAAAGACCTAAAGTCTTGATGTGTAGAAGTGAAATAATTCAAATGAATCTCTTTGTTGTCGTTTGAAATATCAGTATTCATCAACACCTCTAAGTTTGCTCCTCCTTTTACTTTGAGGGTTTGACTAATCCACTTTTCTTCATTTTCAACTTGTTCGTAATCCTCTACTAAAGGGTTAGTCAAAGAATGAAATGAAGTATTATCAATTCCAAGTAAAAGTTTTAATCTTTGTTCATGACCAGAAGCATTTTGAGTGTCCCAAGTGTCCATTTTATAATTAAAACCTAAACCCTTGTTATGCCCATTTTCCACAATATTTTTTGCGTATCTAATTTTGGCATTCAATATGGTTTGTTTGATTTCCTGATCCGTACTGTTTTCAGACTTGATTTTCAATAATTTTGCTAGTGTCTCCGTATCGAAATTTTCTCCAAATCTCGCCAAGAGGTGGTCAATTATTTGAGTTCTTCTTTTAAAAAAATCACCTTTTGATTCTGATATAGTATTTAAATGGTCTAAATACTCTTTCTTAGTTTCGAATGAGATCAGTTCGTCTAGACCAGGAATTTCATCGGCATATTGTCTATAAAAAGTATTCTTGATTGCTGAATCAATAGAAAAGATTTGATGAAAATTTGAGAGCTGACTTAAATGATTCGCCATGAGCTGTTCAAATAAGACTAAAAAGCCTCTTAGCTGTTTTACTTGAGCGATTCTTTTCTTATCCGACTTGGAAGGTAGTTCATTCTCCTTTAATCCGTAAACGGCTGGAAATTCATTCTGAATCGAATAGTATTGTTCAATATCAGCTTTGCTAAACCTCCCTGAGAGATCAATTTTTTGAGGTTTGATGGACTTGTAATAATTTGTTTTTTCCGATATACTTAAGGAATCGTAAAGTTGTGAGAGAATAATCGTGTCTATCTGATAAGATATATTGTCTCTATATAATCTTATCTGTTCAGGTGCTGTATTGTAAGTTGTGATATTTTTTTTCAAAAATGGATAATTGTCCTCTCCGAATGTGACTAAATCTTCGAAAACTTTAATCCCATTTTTAAAAAGAAAAAGTTCCTCAACCTCCAACACCCCTTCAACTTTTTCTATGGCTTCTCTAATTTCTGAAATATAAATTTCATTTGTTTTTAACGCGAAATCCTTGGAATCTATAAAACCCTTTAATGGAGTAGGTCCAGAAAAGATCTCATCAATGGGAGTTCCATTTAAGCGAATGGATTCTAAATCCTGTAATTTTATTTTTGGATTTAATATTTTTTCAACCTGAAAGTAGATTTCTGATAAAATAGTTTCTCCCAATACAAAGGAATCAATCTTCAATTTAGCATCAATGCTTAATTCATCCTTTTTCAGTATTTGAATCTTTTGAAAATCGGCACCTAAGGGCCTATTTTTCATTAGAAGTGAATACACTTTTTGGCTTAACTCTTCTTCTGAAAACTCAATTCCATTAACCTCCTCACACTGAACAAAAACATTTAAGAGTCCATTAAAACCAAGAAGGCTATCATTAACTGGATAGACCCATGCGTTTTTTACTTCATCAATTGTTTCAATAATCAGTTTTTGAAAATCTTCTGGAATTAGGGGCTTTGATGGAAGGATTTTATCAATAGGAAAAAATAGATTGGTTTGTTCTAGGTCCAAACCTTCTTTTTTACCAATGAGTAAATCTTCAATAGGAAAATTCGTGCGATAACCTAAGTCTGTTATAGCATAACAAATTTGTTCCAGTAAGGTAATCCCTGGATCATGATAATTAAAATCAGTCCAACGTTCACCACTATAATTTTGGATTAAGGCAATTCCTTGCTCAAGGAGTAAATCATAGTTTTCACTATCACTCTTAAACTCTGGAATCGTAAAATTTTTAGGTTCAATCATTCGTGGAATTATTCAGAAAAAAAACGTGAAACATTAAATTTGATTTTATAAGGCTGTCCGTCTTGTTCATTAACCCCATAATGTCTTCGTGTTTTGACTTGCAGTTCATAATTATGCATCTCACCTACCCATCTAAAAGAGAGTCTATTCAAAAAACTTCCATAGTAAGCATGAGTATTTTTAATTTTATTTCTAGAAGATCTACCTCCAAAGGTAGAGAGCGCAATGGCATGGGCCATTGCATAGCGACCACTACCCATTTTACCTCTTATGGAAGCAACAACTTCAAATCCATTAATTCCATCAAGATTTGAAACGATAGTTTGCCAACTTCCATCACCGTCGACCGCTCCTACAGCATAATTTCCGCTTTTTGAGTCCACTCCTAAGACTCCTTTTACATCAAAATCAAAACGAGGTTCATTGGTGTGAATACCTATTTGTCTGTGCTGATCAAATTTGAGTAAAGGTTCGCCTTCACGATCATTTACAGACAGTCCTTCTACATTATCATGGTTTAAATTCAATGAAAAGTCAGATTCTTTTTGAGTAGCTTTCTTAAAAAAGGACATCAACCGTGTTGAATAGCCTAATGGATTCAACTTAAATCCATGCTTTTGATTGATTGAAATTCCGTCATCAATCATATTCAATGAAGAATCGATCAAATCCACAAAATGTTTTTCTGTTGCAAATCCTCCCTTCTGGAAGTAATTTTTTAAAGTTTGTCTGTTAATTAAAGCCATTCTAAATCTTAATTTTAATTACGCTTAAGTGTTTTGATGCTGTTTTTTCATTTACATCTTGCTCGGGCTCAAAATCTAAATCAACAGCTGAATTTCCTGAGTTAATTATAAAGTTCCCTTCAATATTTAGCTCATTGTATTCCATAGGCTCGGGCAGTGAGTATTCCGGAACATCTATTATACTAATCTTATTGTGGTTTCTAGGAACAAATACAGCCCAAGGCAGTCCAGATTCAATAATATCTTTTTCTTCTAGGCTTGAAGCACTATCGAAGGCAACTATACCACCATCAGGAAGTGATTTAAAGTGTATAATGGATAAGCCCGTGACAAAAGAAACGTAGGGTCTAGATTTAATAAATTGTACTATTTCAGATTTTTTGAATTGAGTTTTTATCTGGCCTTCATCAGAAACCCAAGGACAAATGAATTTAAAGAATTCATTATTTAGGGCGTTGATCGCTTTTCCACCCGAAATATTCGAAAACTTAATTTTACACTTAATCCAAATGTCTTCAAATACGGGATTGATGATTTCTACTTTTAAAAATGGGGAGCAGTATTTATACAAAAGGGTTTTCACTTCAATCATATCGGCCCCATTTAACTTTATTTCATCAATATTTTGGGTTTCATCTATCTTCTTTAGACATAAAATCTTAATACGATGCTCTCTACCTGCTTCTTTAGGTGTGTCCCAAATACACTTTACGTGCATTAACCAATCAAACTTTTCAAGTAAAAATTTCTCAATATCCCATTTCGATACAGGTCTATTTTTATGTCTAAGTAATTGGCTAACACGCTCATAAAACTGAAGTGTTGTTTCTTTTTGTTTTCCCCCAAATGAAGGTAAAGGCTGATTTATACGGATTATTCCATTTACGGGTTTGACTAATTCTTGAACTGATTCTGCATCACGGTGCGGAGTAGAATGAATTGAAAGGTTCTCTGGAACAACTTCTGACAGAGTTAAACCATTATTGTGAATTGCTCTAATTAAACTGAACTGATCTGCTTTGTTCTTTGAAACCGCTTTAATGTAAAACTTATTGTTATTAAAAAAGTTATAATCGTTTGAAATGTCTGGGGGTAAATTTATTGATACTACCCCTGATTTTAACAAAGAAAGTGTTTCATCGTAAAGAATTTGATTGGGTTTGAGTATTTTCCATCCGTTGGAACTCGAGTAGTACCAATCCAACTTTTCACTAAATTCATAGTCTGTATTTTCACTTTTCTTTACCTCTACAAGTAAATTTAGCGTTTGAGGTGCTTTCACTCCATCTAAACCAATGATAAACTCTCCAGCATTGTCAAATTTGGGTATTAAAAACGGACTGGTGATGCTGTTTTCAGTAAATGTTTTAGTGTTTCCTTCATTTGAAATTAGAAAAAATGAATTCTTTTGATCAAAATCATTTTCACTTAACAAAGACTGGTTAAAATAAAGTGTGGTTTTTGCATTATAATCAACAGTTAGATTGTCAATTATCGGACTCCAAGGTTGATTTGGAGGGGTTATCTCTACTCCTTTTTTCTGAGTAGAAGCCTTCATGACTACCTCATTATAAATCGAAGTAAATACATCAAAACCAAAACCTATTTTAGGTTCAGAAAGGGTGAGCTTCAAAAATCCAGTTTCTGACTCTTTAGAATATTCTTCTACTGATTCATAATCTAAATCATACTTGGGTTTCAGTTGAAGTTTAGATAGATCAAATTCATTTAATTCAAAAGAAGTCTTCATTTTTGCTTCTTCGTCTAATTGAAACATCTCAAACTCATGGTCTTCAGATCCAACACGCTGATAGGTGAAATCTGAAAGAGCTGACAATTTTAATTTAAAACTAAAATTATCTATCTCTCTATTATAATTTTGATAGTATTCCTTTAAATCTTCGCTTTCAGTAGGAAGATTCATGTAGTCCCAGTTTAGCTTAAGATTTGAAATTGGTTTACAAAACAATTCATTTGATCCAATAATAATGGAAGATCCCTTAGTCGGAGAGGCACCAAGTATCTCAAACTCACTATTAATATCTATACTCCCTTGTTTGTTTTGTGCTGATAGTTTATTTAAACCTTTTACAGCAACTTCTACATCAATTTTTGAAAGTTCCATTCCAGCTAAAAAAGAATACGAGTGATAAAAATCTCCAGAGTTTAAAAGAAATTCAAACATTGGGAAGTTGACATTGTAGTTCTTTTGGTGGACTGCTTCATCGTAATTGTCTATTGACGGTCTTCGCTTGTCTAGTTCAATCTGAACTTTAATTTCAGCCTCAGACCAGTCCTCTGGATAAATTAAGGTATAATTTTCAATAGGTTCCCAACCCTCAGAATTGGTGTAATTAATTAAAAACATCCCATCAAAAATTTCGCTAAAAATTTCCTCTTCGCTTAATCCACGATGATTGGATATGTCAATTATTAAATTTGTTAGTGTTTTAATCGAATTTGGTGTGAACTGAAAATTAAAAATTATTTTTCTTGAGCTTTTCGCAAGTCTTAACGTAGCTGATGAAATTGCAAAGCCCACGTTGGCAACATCCATCGTCTGGCTGCTTTTGGTTTTTAAAAATTGCTCCTCACCAAGGGTAGAAAATACCTCGTCATTTTTATTAAACTTTGAAACCTCTTCAATAGAATTACAATGGGTTTTACTAAAGATCCCAGACACTAGTCTAAAGTTTGAATTGTAATCAAAACGATTGTTTTTACTAATAAAAAAAGTACTTAGTTCACTAATTTTTGTGTTGTTTAAGTTGATTTCATTATTGGAAGTGTATATGATATTATCTCCATTTTCATACTGCCCTGCAATAATATCACTATTGACAGCAAGGTTAATCATATTCTGATTTTGACCAATATCAAAATACACAAACATTTTCTTGGGTGTAATCTTTTTGGGTTGTTGTAGTAATATGTTTCTATAGTAATAGTCTAAATGCTTTTTGGAGAGTGAATTAATATCTAGCTGAAGATTTTTGAATAAGTCAAAAAAGGCAAGAATGAGCCCCATATGTGCTTTATGAATACTCCTATCTTTAAGCGATTTTTCAAACAAGGGGCGAGCTCTTAGTTGGATATTATACAATATGCTGTAGACCGGATTGTAGAGTAGAATTAGTTTTTTTAGCCCACTACTTAGAGGAGGCTGCTGTAAATCGATATCAGCGAAAATGTCTAATGGTTCGATGTTCTTTACGTCCCAAATCGAAGCAAAAACTGAAGGGTCAAACTCGAGGTCTAATTCGTAATCAGTCGTGTCTTTTAGGCTTAAATAATATCCAACAAATGTTGTGAAAACTGATTTGAGTTTATTAATGATCGCCTGCTCAAGTTCTAACTCAATTGCAGAGCTTTCAACAGAAGTAATGTTCCTTGTTGAGGATAGATACCACTTATTAATATTTTGGAAATAACGAGATAATAAAGAAAATAGATTCCCAAAAATTATTTCTTTTTCTCTTTGCGAAGAAAAATCATTTAGCTCTCTGACGATGTTTAATCGTTGTTGATCGTAAAACATCAAATCAAATTTTAATATTTCTGCAATCAAAAAAGTATCATCTAATTCAATTAAACTATCCCATGTTCCTTCTTTTTTATTGTTGAGATTGTAAAAATTAATTTTCTCAGAGAGTTTAAGAGTAAACATGATTAAATCCTCAACCTCACGATCGTCGATTTTTATATTCTCAGGGTTTAATATGTCTAAAACTCTTGATTTCAAATGATTATTTTTTTATACTCGTTCCCTCATTCAAATAAAACGGGAAAACAATGTTAGATCTGTTGTTTGTGGCTCTTATTTCATAGGCTACATTAATTTGAATGAGGCCTTCTATACTTTCTGTTTTTGAGGCGGTAATTTCGGTAATTAAGATCCGAGGCTCAAATTCATTTATGCTGCGTTCCAACTCTTTAGAAAGTCCTTGAATTAAAGACTCATTTGCCAATTCAAAAACCTGACTATGAAGGAAGCAACCGTAATCATTTCTCATGATTCGCTCACCTAGTTTGGTTGAAAAATATATTTCTAAACTTTGTTTGATGTCTTCTTCCATGGTTACCATTTTAACATCTCCAAGTTTTTTATCAAATGTTGGAGGGAAGGACCAGCCTTTCCCTAAAAAGGATTTTTCTAAATCTTCCATAGTATTAGTTCATTTCTATAGCACCCGCTTTAATTGTCATTTTACTTCCACCATCTACATCGACTCCCTTCCCACCCTTCAAGGTGATTTTTCCTTTTGCCTGTATTGTTATGTCTTTTGGACTGTCAAGCTTTATTCCATCTGATGAAGTAAGTATCGTATTTTCATTGATGTCAGTAATTTCAATCTCTTTATCGGTTTCCTTAATTTTAATGTAGTTGTCGTCACTGGACTTAATGGTGATTATTTTTTCTACATCATCAAACTCAAGGGTTAGTTTTTCTTTTGATAGAATGGCTTTAAATTGATTTTCAGGATCTATTGTTTTATAGGGTTTGGTGGTAGTTGTATACATACTCCCTAAGATTACAGGATACCTAGAATCGTTTGACAAAAAAGAAACTACTACCTGGGAATCTACTTCTGGTATAAAAAAACTTCCTGCTTCTTCAGCAGTGTACAGTGTGGCAAGTTTTGCCCACAATCCGTCTCCAGTAGCCTTTAGCGTTGGGATATTTACCTGAATGCGCAACTCATCGTTTGGATCTGCGTCGATCTTAGTTACCGTACCTATATGAAGACCCTCAATTTTTGAGGTATACTTTGAGATATCAACCTTATTTTTATTCTCAAGAGGATTATATCGTAACCCAAAACCGATCCAAGTTTTAAAATACCCTCCTTGAAATTCGTGTGATAAAGATGTGACATAAGCCATACCGCTAAAACGTGAACCAAATCCAACTAAAGTTATTACGGAGCCAAGATCTATGTTATTTATTCCTTTAACACATATTTTACCTACTAACCTGCTCAGTCTTGACCTCATCAGGTAGGCATCCGCAATATTTTTTGCTTCACTACTTGTTAAAATTGATGAAGTGGAAAGTTCATTTTTTGTAGGACTTACATCCTTGCTAATGGTAACACCGTCCAAATCACCTTGATCTATTAGCGAGGGCTCCTGACTTACACTAGATACAGCTTCTTCATTAAAGGGATCATAACTACTTATATCAAAAGTACTGTATTGCGTTGTCGCATCTACCTCTGCATGAAAATCAATCATCGCATTCCCATAGGTAACCGTTAATTCTGGAACTGTTAACAAGGGTTTGGGCTCTGTAACTGTAACTTCATTGTCAGAGTTTAAAACAACCATTCCATTGGCCTCTGCCCGTTGTAGAATAAAATCCCAGTCATTGCAATTATATTTGGGTAAAAAATCATTCATTACTGAAGTAAATGAAACATTTTTAGAGACCCCTGTTGCATTTGAAATTAATGTTGTAATAATATCGCTATCGAGTTTATCTTCATAAATCTCTGTGGTGTACGTGTTGGTAAGTTTAACCGCCTTATCCACACATTCAATTACAAGAAGATTATTTGTTGCAGCTGTTTGAAAACCTTTTTTGATTTGTAAGGCGTGTTTCGAAATAATTCCTTTAAAAACGACAGTATTACTCTGTTCGTAGCCTAAAGAAATTTCAACTTCACTTCCTGTAGCAAAAATGGATTCCTCACTTTCATCAAAACTATTTTCTTTAGGATCACCACCTATAATTGAGATAACAGCTCTACTCAACTTATTAACTTCCTTAAACGTTTGAATTTTTAAAAGTTTATAACTAGTCTCTATTTGTGTACCATCAACTTTTACATCAAAAGAAGCTATTTCATTTAGAGAATCTGAAGGAGATGGAAAAAGTAAACCCATTATTTCTTAATTGGAGGGAATTCTAGGTTTGATCCTGTTTTTAACTTTCTAAACGAAGGCAGATTGTTGTGCTCCGCAACCTTGAGATAGAAGTTTTTATCGTTATAAAACTTTTCGCAGAAGTCAACAATATTATCACTATCCTTAACTTTTGGTATACGAGTGATATCAGGACTCATAAAATAGGACAGTAAACTCGGAGCAGGAACCTCCTCAATAAATACTTTACACGAGGCTCTTAATGGAACACCTGAACTGGTGAAAAAATTATAATCATAAGAAAAGCTTTTGACACGTCCAAAAATTGTCAGATCGCCCATACCCCAAATTCCCTTGATATAATTTCGAGAATGTGTCTCATTATTCGGTGAAACAAACAGTTGTTTGAAATATTTTATTGAAGGATAAATAGATGAGCCTGGAGTCAGAATTGGTGATGGATAGGCCATAGGAGGAAAAGGTACTGCACCGGTATTATCAATAGTAAAAGTTACATCCCAAGTGCTTAAACTGTAAAGAGGATCAGAAGTTGCAACCATCTGTCCGTCTGCTGCAGTTTCACAATTCCCTTCTTTTTTATTGTCCTGAAATCCAATGATTAAACTTTCAGGATTCAGTTGCAGGTTATACGTCCCTGAGGGCAAAAACGAATCAACTTCCTCAAAAGCTATAAAATTTAAATTCATTTTTAGTAGTCTAATTGTTTTCTGATTTCACTAAGAACTTCTTGAACACACTCATCAATCAAGCTACTTTTGTTCAAACTACACTGTGGTTTTGCCATACTCGATAGCTTTTCATCAATTAGCTTTACAACATCGACACTCTCTTGTTTTTGCTCTGACTCAACGGTCCCTTTAACTATAAGTTCTTTAATCTCTAAAGGCATATATAATCTAGTTTAAGATTTCTTAAAATGTGAATAAGTCAACTTCATTGTTTCTATAGCATAATTACCTCCCATAGCATCGAAAGGATCAATATTGATTTCTATAGGATAGCAATTAAAGAAGGTCCAAGTCATCAAAATATCATTACTGTTATTGTCAAGTAAAAAAACATTGATTGTTTTTCTACTAACAGAATACCCCCATTGATCATCCGTTAAAAATCCGTTACACCACTTCCCTATTTCAGAGTTTTTTTTTACAATACCGCGCTTAAGCTCTAAATCAGAATAAGTAACCTTATCAGGTAAAACAATTTGCCTGTTATTAGACCCTAATGCATTGTAGGAAGAAGTTCCCAATTTAGCGCTGATTCCAGTTACGGATTGGAATGAAGCATCAGACTGATTTAATTCAAAACCCGTAAGCGCTGTTATTGTTCCAAGTCCAAAGTTGGCATCACTAGATGTGACTCTAAAATTAAATCCTACGACGGGGTAAGTATTTTTATCAACCTCCATATAAAATAGTGTCTTTCTTAAAAACTAAAATAGCTAAATAAGATTTTCGGATGAAGACCTAATTTAGCTAAAATAGTTATAGCATTTTGCTATAGTCAGTAATCAAATAATACTCATAGATTAAGCAACTTCAGCTACTAAACCTTCGTGGGCTAAAACTAATGTTTCAATTGCCGCTTCAGAAGACTGAGAATTCAGATCCGTTGGTGTAACTTTAAGTGGGAAAGCATTCGTTAACGTCCAAGTCATTCTTGGCGTAGCTGTCTCATCTAGAAGTCGAATTACCACGGTTAATCTTTCATAAGTGTTTAATGATATTTTAGACATCCACTCGTAGAATTGGTTATCATTTGCAAACACACCTTTCTTAAGGGTGATGTCAGAGTATTTAAGCAACCCTGGCATTTTAATTTTAGAATGATTCGGACTGTTACCATGACGGTATTCAATCATTTCGGTTTCGACCTCAAGACCGCTTACCTCTTGAAAAGGAAGGTCTGTCATGTCACCAATGTCTACGGAGAAATAAAATTTAGGTAAAGGCCAAAACTGATCTTGTTCTGCTCCGGTGCCTGCTGTTGGAAGTGCCATATTCGTTTATATAATTAGTTAATTATGATTTTTGTTGTTGTTGCTCAAATGTGATTACAATGAACTCTGCTGGTCTAGTAATTGCTACTTTAAT
>JAQWHT010000100.1 GCA_029249225.1 Flavobacteriaceae bacterium | reverse complement strand
ACTTGTTTTACTTTTATCTGTGCAGTATTGGAGGCTGTAGGAGTACATAATGTACTCTCTAAGTCGCAGGGTTCTTCTAACCCTCACAATGTTGTTAAGGCAACTTTTGACGCCTTACTACAGCTTCGTAACCCACAACGTATTGCTCAACAAAGAGGAATATCTTTAGATAAAGTCTTTAACGGATAAGTGATCGAACAATGGCACAGATAAAAGTAAAACAAGTAAAAAGTAGTATCAAACGAATTAGTAACCAAAAACTCGTCCTAGCATCGCTTGGATTGAGAGGTATTGGGAAGGAAGTGACACATGAAGCTACGCCAAGTATCTTGGGAATGATTGATAAAGTAAAACATTTGGTTACCGTAACTGAAGTATAAATAATTCAAAATGAGTTTAGAAAATTTAACACCTGCATCAGGATCAACTAAAGCCGCTGGAAAGCGCTTAGGAAGAGGTCAAGCCTCTGGGAAAGGCGGTACTGCTGCACGAGGACACAAAGGAGCAAAATCACGTTCTGGTTATTCAAAAAAGATAGGTTTTGAAGGAGGTCAAATGCCTTTACAAAGACGTGTCCCTAAATTTGGTTTTAAAAATATCAATAGAAAAGAATACACTGCGATCAACTTAGACACCCTTCAAGATCTTCTTAATGATAAGAAAATCAAAAAAGAACTTGACTTAGAAATGATAGTCGAACTCCGATTAGCACACAAAAACGACCTTGTCAAGGTATTGGGCCGCGGTAAATTAGAAAGTGCTATTAAAGTGACAGCACATAAATTTTCAGCAACAGCAAAAGCAGCAATCGAAGCAGCTGGAGGAGAAGCTGTAACCGTTTAATTTTTACCCAAATGAAAAAAGTATTAGAAACCCTTTATAACATTTACAAAATCGAAGAGCTTCGAGATCGTGTGATCTTGACCTTGGGTATGTTATTGGTATACCGACTTGGTGCACAGGTGGTATTACCAGGGATTGATCCCGTACAGCTTGCTGCGTTGAGCAGTCGTACTGATAGCGGAGGTCTTTTAGGAATTCTAAATGCTTTTACCGGAGGTGCCTTTGCCAATGCCTCAGTATTTGCCTTAGGTATCATGCCCTATATTTCTGCCTCTATTGTCGTTCAGTTGATGGGTATTGCTGTACCTTACTTACAAAAACTTCAAAAAGAAGGTGAAAGTGGTCGAAAAAAAATCAATCAAATAACCCGTTGGTTAACCATATTAATTTGTGTTGTTCAAGCACCAGCTTATCTTTATGGTTTAAGCGCATTAGGTGTTCCAGAAAGTGCTTTTGTTCTCGGGAAAGGTCCTTTATTCATCGTATCTTCAGTCATCATTCTTGTTACGGGGACTATATTTGCAATGTGGTTAGGAGAAAAAATTACAGATAAAGGAATTGGAAATGGAATTTCTTTATTAATCATGGTAGGTATAATAGCCAACTTACCACTTTCGTTTACTCAAGAATTCATTTCCAGAGTTTCAGAAAACAATGGTGGCTTGATGCTTATCTTAATTGAATTAGTTCTGTGGATTGTTATTATTTTACTCTCCATTTTATTGACTTTAGCAGTTCGGAGAATACCGGTTCAGTACGCTAGAAGACAAGCAGGTGGCGCCACATCTGATCGTTCAGTTTACGGTTCCCGACAGTATATTCCGCTCAGACTTAATGCATCTGGAGTAATGCCAATCATTTTTGCTCAAGCTATCATGTTTGCACCAGTTTATATAGGAGGAGCCCTTGGTGACTCTAATGTTGGTCAATGGATACAGTCTAACTTTTCAGATATTTTTGGCCTCTGGTATAACGTATTGTTCGCTTTATTAATTATCATCTTCACCTACTTTTATACGGCCATCACGGTACCAACAAATAAAATGTCTGATGATCTCAAGCGAAGCGGTGGGTTTGTTCCCGGGATACGACCTGGAAATGAAACTTCAGAATATTTAGATACGGTAATGTCACACATTACATTTCCGGGCTCTCTATTTTTAGCTGGTATTGCAATTTTCCCAGCGATCGTAGTAAAGCTAATAGGAATCCAGCAAGGTTGGGCATTATTTTACGGTGGAACTTCACTCCTTATTATGGTTGGGGTTGCAATCGATACCATTCAGCAAGTAAATTCATATTTGTTAAACAGACATTATGACGGATTGATGAAAACAGGAAAAACAAGAAGAGGAACAAATTAATTATATGGCTAAACAAGCAGCAATAGAACAAGAAGGTACCATTATAGAGTCATTGTCGAATGCAATGTTCCGTGTGGAGCTTGAGAATGGACACGTTGTTACTGCTCACATATCGGGGAAAATGCGTTTGCATTATATCAAGTTATTGCCAGGAGATAAAGTTAAACTAGAAATGAGTCCTTACGATTTGACAAAAGCAAGGATCACATTTAGGTTTTAAAAATAATTCATAGTTATGAAAGTAAGAGCATCAATAAAAAAACGCAGTTCAGACTGTAAAATCGTACGTCGAAAAGGTCGTTTGTACGTGATCAACAAAAAAAATCCTAGATTCAAACAAAGACAAGGTTAATTATGGCTAGAATATCAGGAGTAGACATTCCAAAACAAAAAAGAGGCGTTATTGCACTTACCTATATTTTCGGTATTGGTAGAAGTCGTGCACAAACTATTTTGGAAACAGCCAAAGTAGATGAAAATAAAAAAGTTACTGATTGGACTGACGATGAAACAGGTCGTATCCGTGAGGCAGTTGGTTCTTTCAAGATTGAAGGAGAATTGAGATCTGAAGTACAACTTAGTATCAAACGTCTGATGGATATCGGATGCTACAGAGGAATCCGTCACAGAGCTGGATTACCTTTGCGTGGACAGCGAACTAAGAATAACTCGCGAACTAGAAAAGGGAAGCGTAAAACAGTAGCAAATAAAAAGAAAGCAACTAAATAATAGTTTGTAATTATGGCTAAAACAGCAGGTAAAAAAAGAAAAGTAATTGTTGAATCTATTGGAGAAGCTCATGTAACTGCTTCATTCAACAACATCATTATCTCACTAACCAACACTAAGGGCGAAGTAATTTCTTGGTCTTCTGCTGGTAAGATGGGTTTTAGAGGTTCAAAGAAAAATACACCTTATGCAGCTCAAACTGCTGCAGAAGATTGTGCTAAAACTGCTCAAGAAGCTGGATTGCGCAAGGTTAAAGTGTATGTAAAAGGACCTGGAAATGGTCGTGAATCAGCTATAAGAACATTACACAACAACGGTATAGAAGTAATGGAAATCATAGACGTGACTCCTTTACCTCATAACGGATGTAGACCCCCAAAACGAAGAAGAGTTTAATATTAATATGAAGAAGAGTCTGAAAGCTATCGAAGGAAGTGACCTTAATTCATAGCTCCCTGTTCAAAAAAACCCAATTATGGCAAGATATACTGGTCCAAAAACAAAAATTGCTCGAAAATTTGGCGAGCCCATATTCGGAGAAGATAAATCCTTCGAAAAAAGAAATTATCCTCCCGGACAACATGGAAATGCAAGAAGAAGAGGAAAAAAATCGGAATATGCTGTCCAGCTTATGGAAAAGCAAAAAGCTAAATTTACTTACGGTATTTTAGAGCGCCAGTTCCGAAATATTTTTGAAAAAGCAAGTAGAAGTAAAGGTGTAACTGGTGAAGTTCTTCTTCAACTGTGTGAATCCCGATTAGACAACGTTGTTTTTCGTTTTGGTTTATCACCTTCTCGAAGTGGAGCACGTCAGTTGGTTTCTCACCGGCATATTACTGTAAATGGTTCTATCGTTAATATTCCTTCTTTCCAAGTGAAAGTAGGAGACGTAGTTGGAGTCAGAGAAAAGTCAAAGTCCCTAAATATTATAGTTGAAGCAAACGGCAAAGATGCTGCTGCTTATGAATGGTTAAGCTGGAATAAAGAGCAGCTTCAAGGAACTTTTGTTAGTGTTCCAGAAAGACTTCAAATCCCTGAGAATATCAAGGAACAATTAATCGTAGAATTATACTCTAAATAAGCAAACGGAATCAAATTATGGCAATATTGAATTTTCAAAAACCGGATAAAGTTATTATGATCGATTCGTCTGAATTCGAAGGCAAATTTGAATTTCGTCCTTTGGAACCCGGATACGGATTGACTGTAGGAAACGCACTACGACGCGTATTATTATCTTCCTTGGAAGGTTTCGCAATTACTTCTGTCAAGTTGGAAAATGTAGAGCATGAATTTTCTACTATTTCTGGAGTAGTCGAAGATGTAACGGAAATCATACTGAACTTAAAGCAAATTCGGTTTAAGCGTCAAATTGACGAAATTGATGAAGAAAAAGTAACCCTTTCAATAGGAGGGCAAGAACAACTCAAAGCAGCTGATTTTCAAAAATTTATTTCTGGATTTCAAGTTTTAAATCCTGATTTAGTAATCTGTAATCTTGGAAAAAATGTCCAAATTAATATGGAAATTACTATTGAAAAAGGAAGAGGTTATGTCCCTGCTGAAGAAAATAAAAAGACTAATGCTGAGATGGGTGTGATTGCTATCGATTCCATTTTTACACCGATCAAGAATGTAAAATACAGTATTGAAAACTTTAGAGTAGAGCAAAAAACGGATTATGAAAAATTGATCTTTGAAGTTATTACTGATGGTTCAATTCATCCAAAAGACGCTTTAACAGAAGCAGCTAAAACACTAATTCATCACTTCTTATTATTCTCTGACGAGCGTATCACTTTAGAAGCTGATGAAATTGCTCAAGCTGAAACCTATGACGAAGAGTCCCTACACATGCGTCAATTACTTAAAACAAAGCTCGTTGACATGGACCTTTCTGTTCGTGCATTGAATTGTCTTAAAGCAGCCGAAGTTGATACACTTGGTGATTTGGTTTCTTACAATAAAAATGACTTGATGAAGTTCAGAAACTTTGGTAAAAAGTCACTCACAGAATTGGAAGAACTAGTAGTTCTTAAAGGCCTTTCCTTTGGAATGGATTTAGCGAAGTACAAGTTAGATAAAGATTAATTCACATTTTTAATATAGAAAAATGAGACACGGAAAAAAAGTAATGCATTTAGGTCGGAAGACCGCGCATAGAAAATCAATGCTTGCCAATATGGCTTGTTCTTTGATTGAACATAAACGAATTAACACTACTGTTACCAAGGCCAAAGCGTTAAAACGTTTTATTGAGCCTATTATCACTAAATCAAAGTCTGATTCAACGCATAACAGGCGTTTGGCATTTTCCTCTTTAAGAGATAAAGAGGCAGTTTCAGAATTATTTAGAGATATCGCTGCTAAAGTAGCTGATCGTCCTGGAGGATATACTCGTATTATCAAGTTGGGTAACCGATTAGGTGATAACGCTGATATGGCAATGATCGAGTTAGTTGATTTCAATGAGGTTTATAAAACTGAAGAAAAAGCTAAGAAAAAGTCTAGAAGGCGAGGTGGAAAACCTAAATCAACTACAGCGACTTCAGATGCAACAGATCAAGTTAAACCGGAAGTAGCAGCTGAGACTCAAGAACCTGAGAAAAAAGCTGAAGCAGCTAAAAATGAAAAAAAAGAATCTAAAAATAAAGATGGAGAGTAAATCGAATCCACTTCTTCATTCCCAGTAATTTAAAAGGATAAACGCTTTAGTTTATCCTTTTTTTTGGTTTATTTTGTAAATAAGTAATATGAAATATCAATTTAGAAAAAAGGCGTTCGTTCTCTTGGCAGACGGCACTAAATTTTACGGTAAATCAATCGGTATAGAAGGCTCAGCTTTCGGTGAAATTTGTTTTAATACAGGAATGACAGGATATCAAGAGATATTTACAGATCCTTCCTATTTTGGACAGATTATGGTTACCACAAATACCCATATTGGAAACTACGGTTTTTTAGAAAGTGATTCCCAATGGGATCGAATTTCAATATCTGGACTTATTTGTAAAGACTTTAGTTTTTCGTACTCTAGACCCGCAGCAGAACGTTCTCTGTTTGATTATTTAGAACAACATAAGTTAGTTACTATTTCAGATGTAGATACTCGGGCCTTGGTCAATTACATCCGAGAAAACGGTGCAATGAATGCCGTTATTTCTACCGAAACAGAAAAGGAAGAAGAGCTTATTGAGAAATTACAACAGTCTCCAAGTATGGTTGGTTTGGAATTGGCTTCAAAAGTTTCAACTAAAGAGGCCTACACCTTCGGTAATCCTGAAGCAAAGTATAAGGTTGCTGCGTTGGACTTGGGGATCAAACGGAATATCCTAAAACACATGGCCGCCAGAGATATGTATCTAAAGGTGTTTCCTTACGACACAGCTTTCGAGACCATGGAACAATGGAATCCAGACGGGTATTTTATTTCAAATGGACCTGGTGATCCAGAGCCCTTAAAGCAGGTACAGCAGGTAACGAAAACTATACTTGAATCGGGGAAGCCTTTATTTGGTATTTGTCTTGGGCATCAAATTATTGCCCTCGCAAACGATATACCAACTTTTAAAATGTTTAATGGACACAGAGGAATCAATCACCCTGTAAAAAATCTGTTAACTGGAAAAGGGGAGATTACCTCACAAAATCATGGATTTGCAGTAGAAATGGAAGCTGCTAAGAAACACCCTGATTTTGAAATTACTCATATTCATCTTAACGATCAGACTTTAGCTGGGATGAGGATGAACACTAAAAAGTGCTTTTCGGTACAATACCATCCCGAAGCGGGCCCTGGAACAAATGACTCCGTGTACCTTTTTGACCAGTTCAAAGAGATTTTAACGAACGAATAATTTATTAACCAAACCAAATTTAATTTAAACAACATGAGTATCATATTAAGTGTGCATGCAAGACAGATTTTTGATTCAAGAGGAAATCCTACTGTGGAGGTAGACGTAATTACAGAAAATGGTATTTTAGGTAGAGCAGCAGTACCATCTGGAGCCTCAACAGGAGAGCACGAAGCAGTCGAACTTCGCGACGGAGGTCCGGCATATATGGGTAAAGCTGTAGGTAAGGCTGTTGACAATGTAAACAATATTATTGCCCAAGAAATTATTGGTACTTCAGTATTTGAACAAGAAAATATTGATCAGTCTATGATCGACTTGGATGGAACCCCTAATAAGTCAAAATTAGGAGCTAATGCTATCCTTGGTGTTTCCTTAGCTGCAGCAAAGGCAGCTGCGAATGAATTAGGACTCCCTTTGTATCGTTATATTGGGGGTGTGAGCGCGAAAACTTTGCCGGTTCCTATGATGAATATTATCAATGGTGGATCACATTCTGACGCACCTATCGCTTTTCAAGAGTTTATGGTAATGCCAGTAGGAGCCTCTTCATTCACTCAAGCGATGCAAATGGGATCAGAAATTTTTCATCATCTTAAAAAAGTTTTACACGACAGAAATTTAAGTACTGCGGTAGGTGATGAAGGTGGATTTGCTCCAACTCTTGACGGTACTGAAGATGCGCTAGATACCATACTCAAAGCTATTGTAAATGCAGGATATACACCTAAAGAAGAAGTAATGATTGCTTTAGATTGCGCAGCTGCAGAGTTTTACGAAAATGGTGTTTACGACTACACTCTTTTCGAAGGTGAGAAGGGAGTAAAAAGAAGCTCGGAACAACAAGCGAACTATTTGGCTGAATTAAGTGAAAAGTATCCTATTGTTTCTATTGAAGATGGAATGGATGAAAACGATTGGGAGGGTTGGAAATTACTTACAGAAAAAGCAGGACATCGAGTTCAACTGGTAGGAGATGATCTATTTGTAACCAACGTTGAGCGTTTAAGTAAAGGAATCTCTCAAGGGATTGCAAATTCTATTTTAATCAAGGTCAATCAGATTGGCACCTTGTCTGAAACAATTGCCGCTGTTGAAATGGCACACCGAGCAGGTTACACATCTGTAATGTCGCATCGTTCTGGAGAGACAGAAGATAATACTATTGCTGATTTAGCTGTAGCATTAAATACAGGTCAAATTAAAACAGGTTCTGCTTCCCGAAGTGATCGTATGGCCAAATATAATCAGTTGTTAAGAATAGAAGAAGCCTTAGATAATCAAGCCTATTTTCCTGGTGAAAAGGCATTTAAATATTAGAAATAACAACCCTAAAGTGAAGCCTCAGCACTGAATAATGAATAAAGTTTGTAATGTCAAATAAATAAAGAAGTAGGAATATGAGTGATTCAGTAAAACTTACATATCAAAATAAAACCTTTGAGTTTCCAATTGTCGAAGGTTCTGAAAATGAAAAGGGAATCGATATAAAGACCTTACGAGCACAAACTGGTCTCATTACTTTTGATCCTGGATTCAAAAATACAGGATCATGTAATAGTGGAATTACATTTTTGAATGGTGAGGAGGGAATCCTTCGCTACAGAGGCTATTCAATTGAAGAATTATGTGAAAAAGCAAGTTTTATTGAAGTTGCCTTTTTATTGATCTTTGGGGAATTACCTACTGAGAAAGAGTTAGCTTTATTCAATAATGAAATCAGAGAGGACTCATTAGTAGATGAGGATTTAAAATCAATATTAAAAAGCTTTCCAAAAGCTGCGCATCCCATGGGAGTGCTCTCCTCTCTCACTTCAGGTTTAATTGCATTCAATCCCAATTCAGTGGATGTTGAATCAGAAGCTGAGATGCGTGAAGCTATCATTATGCTCATAGCCAAATTTCCTATCCTAGCCTCTTGGACGCATCGTAAGGTTAAAGGATTACCTTTAAATTACGCAAATACGGCTCTATCTTATGTTGAGAATGTAGCTCATATGATGTTCAAATTACCACATCAAGACTTTAAACCCAGTCCCGTTTTAGTTGGAGCTTTAAACAAGTTGCTGATTTTGCATGCTGATCACGAACAAAACTGTTCTACTTCTACTGTACGAATAGTAGGATCTTCTCAGGCTGGACTTTTTGCTTCGGTATCTGCTGGTGTTTCTGCTCTTTGGGGACCACTTCATGGAGGAGCAAATCAAGCTGTAATAGAAATGCTAGAATCCATTCAAGCAGACGGAGGAGATACTAAGAAGTATATGGCAAAAGCAAAGGATAAAAATGATCCTTTCCGTTTAATGGGATTCGGACATCGAGTATATAAAAACTTTGATCCCAGAGCCCGTATTATTAAAAAAGCTGCCGACGAAGTTCTACAAGAGTTAGGAATCAATGATCCCGTACTGGAAATAGCTAAAAGTCTAGAGCAGGAAGCATTGAGAGATCCTTACTTTATAGATCGAAAATTATATCCAAATGTTGATTTCTATTCTGGAATTATTTACCGAGCGTTAGGAATTCCAACTGAGATGTTTACTGTGATGTTTGCCCTTGGTAGACTTCCGGGTTGGATTGCTCAATGGCTGGAAATGAGAAAAAATAATGAGCCGATTGGACGTCCACGTCAAATCTATACGGGGAAACAAAATCGTTCGATCTAGAGATCCTCTAGGGCAGGGGGTAGGTTTGATGTTTTTTGATCCATTACTTTTTTAAAGTAATGGTGAATGCTTTCCTTGTCAGCGAGAACTTTAATAAAGTAATGATCCATATAGATGGAGTATTCTTTTGCCTTTCCTTTGTATATTTTTAGTTTATAGAACGGAATTACAAGCCCATAAGTTTCCAGAAGACTTCTAAAACGCACAATGATTCCTTGTGGTCGGAGCTCAACATTACACTGATTAATATTTTGGTCTAAGATCAATAAATTATGAATGTCTATAGAACAACTATTCATGAATAATTTGGGTGAACCTATGCCTCCTAATTTCCATCTTTTTTGAAGGGAAAATGGTTTTCCTACGGATTTTTCAATTCGCCTCTTCACCTCAGGATCATTGTAAGAAATATTCAATAACATCTGTCGCAAATATACGTCTTATCAACCAAGAAGGTTTTGTTTGTAGTGTATTTTAGTTCAAGAATTTTTTGGAGACCGATATTTCGCCAACTGATTTTTCTTGGTTTTAACTCTGTACTTTACATAGCCTAATTTGTCAACAATAATTATCTTTACGCAAAGTTTTTTATGCAATCATTAGCTGAACAAATTTCAGAAACCCTAACGCCTTTTATCAAAGAAACCTTTGAAGTCGAAATCTTACAGTTTGATTTTCAGGCAACTCGAAAAGAATTTGATGGAGATCTCACTTTAGTAGTTTTTTCACTGTTAAAATTTATTAGGACCAATCCTGTTCAGCTATCGAATCAGATTGGCGAATACCTTAAAATCCATTTTGATTGGGTCACAGATTTTAATGTGGTAAAAGGTTTTTTGAACTTAAGTATTCAAGACGGTTACTATGTTCAGGCGATGAATGATATTTCCAAAACAGAGAAGTTTGGCTTTAGAATACCAGATTCAGATTCATTAACTATAGTTGAATACTCTTCTCCCAATACCAATAAGCCTCTTCATCTAGGTCACATAAGAAATAATCTATTGGGTTTTTCGATAGCACAAATTATAGAAGCGAGTGGCAAAAAAGTATTAAAAACTCAAATTATTAATGATAGAGGTATCCATATTTGTAAATCTATGGTGGCTTGGAAGAAATTTGGTCAGGAAGAAACCCCTGAGAGTACGGGATTAAAGGGAGATAAGTTGGTAGGAAATTACTATGTCCGGTTTGATCAAGAATATAAAAAAGAAATTGAAAGTCTTATAAAGGATGGGATGCCGGAAGAAGAAGCCAAAATTAAGGCTCCCTTGTTTAAAGAAGCCCAATCAATGTTAAGAGCCTGGGAGGCTGGAGACGTTGAAGTCGTTGGTCTTTGGGAAAAAATGAATAATTGGGTTTATAAGGGTTTTGAAACTACGTATTCTAACCTAGGAGTTTCATTTGATTCATATTATTACGAAAGCAAAACGTATCTTTTAGGAAAGGAACTAATTGACCAAGGATTAGAGCAATCTGTATTTTTTAAAAAAGAAGATGGCTCGGTTTGGGTAGATTTAACAGAAGAAGGATTGGATGAAAAACTCTTACTCCGTTCTGATGGGACAGCTGTTTACATGACTCAAGACTTGGGTACAGCACTCCAGCGATTTAAGGATAATCCGAACATGGAGGGTATGGTCTATACAGTTGGTAATGAACAAGATTACCATTTTAAAGTATTGTTTTTAATTCTCAAGAAACTTGGCTTTTCTTGGTCTGAGTCCTTATATCATTTAAGTTATGGTATGGTAGACCTACCTGAAGGTAAAATGAAAAGTAGGGAGGGTACGGTAGTTGATGCAGATGACCTTATGATAGAGATGAGCGCTACTGCTGAGACTTTATCTGAAGAGTTGGGGAAATTAGAAGGTATGTCTAATGAAGATAAAAAGGAACTATATCAAATCATAGGTTTGGGAGCGTTGAAATATTTTATTAAAGTTGATCCAAAGAAAAGTTTTCTTTTCGATCCTAAAACTTCAGTTGATTTTGCAGGAAATACGGGCCCTTTTATCCAATACACTTATGCTAGAATACAATCTATTTTAAGAGGTAGAGCCGTTGTTGCTAAAAACTATACCCTAAAATCTATCAGTACAAAAGAGAAAGATATTCTAAAGCAATTGATTCTTTATCCAGAAATAATTCAACAAGCGGCAAAACAGTATAGTCCTGCGCTTATCGCAAATTATATATATGATTTAGTGAAACTGTTCAATTCTTTTTATCAGAATATTCCAATACTAGGTGGAAATGATTCTGAACTAGAGTCTTTTAGAGTAAGCCTTTGTAATGAGGTTGGTAAGGTGATAAAAACTGGAACATCTCTATTGGGGATCTCAGTTCCAAAAAGGATGTAAAAAAAAATCGCTCCTAAGAGCGATTTTTTTTTTCATAGCAATTTTCCCATTAAAGGAATTATTTTGATTGAACAGCCAAGTTGTATACAACAAGACCAAAACCAATTTTGTTGATAGCATCCCCGATATTGTAAACAACATCCATTGGTAGACCACCAAAAATACCGCTGTACCATCCTTCAGTTCCAGCCATATATCCTACTGGATAAATTGCCCAACCTACAAGAACGAACCAGCAAAGTGTTTTGTGTGCCGATTGAACCGCACCACCTGCTGCTGCAGCTAGTTTTGAAGCTCCACCCGCCCAAATTTCATACACAATGTAGAAGTAAGCGATACCGGATACTAGACCCCATACGGCAGGACCTGATCCTGAAGTATAAACGGCTTCTCCAAAATAACCAGTTACAAGCATCACTAATGAAGCGAAAATCATTTTCCACATCAATTGTTTTGTTGCACCTGCTGCTTTCAAAATTAAATAGAATTCAACGCACATTAACGGTACTGTCAATACCCAGTCTACATATCTAAAGAATGTAGGTGAAGTCATATTGGTTGCCCAATAGTCTCTCATGTACCAATAGTGAACTGCTGCAATGAACGTAATAAGTCCAGAAACTAAAATAGAAGTTTTCCATTTGTTGTCAAAGGAGTTCATTGAGAGAAAGAAAAACGCTGATGCTGCCATCATCGCCATACATCCTACGAAGAATGTGAACCCTACGTAGTCGTCAGTGGCCATTGCTGGTGCCACAGTCATTAAGCTTAGAATTTTTTCCATGATAAAATCAATTATTTGTTTTTGTTTAGATAAATTTAGAAAAAATTAAACTTACTTACTATTTTATTTAAAAAATTTTCGCTTGAACTTTCTAACTCGCTCATTTTCAACACAAAAATATTTTTTCTCCTTTTTAGGGATTAGTTTGATTTCTGTCATTTTTTGCTTTTTTGGGTCAATTTGGGTGCAAAACCTAATTGCTTCAGTCGGAATTTTAACCTTTGGAATACTTCACGGAGCTAATGATCTTAAAATTATTGCTAAAAAATCCAGTTTTCAATCAACGAGCTATCGTTTTAAATTTTTTGTTTTATACATAATAATTGTTCTTTTGGGAATTGCATTATTCTTTTACATCCCTAAAATTGCTTTATTCAGTTTCGTTCTTGTGAGTTGTTATCACTTTGGGGAACAACACTGGAGTGGAAGATTCGATGATAAACTCGATTCTCTTGTGTTTTATTTCAGTTATGGTGCCATTATCTTTTTTCTGCTTTTTTCAATTCAATATACTTCCACTTCAGAGATCAATTTTCAGAACACCTCTATTCCAATCCCAAAAGATTTTTTTTGGATATGTTTAGGGATCTCTTTCCTAGTATTTTTCACCTTCATAATAAGGAGTAATAAAAAGTTAAACTTTTTTGTGTTTGAATTTATATTGCTGGGTGCTTTGGCGCTATTGTTTTCTCAGGCCACTTTATTGTTTGGTTTTGGTTTATATTTTGTATTGTGGCACAGTATTCCTTCTCTTAATTCACAAATAGACTACATCTATGAACACAACATCAAAAATCCTATTATTCAATATATCCGCTCAGCTTTGGTTTATTGGATACTAGCTTTAATTGGTTTAGCCTTATTTTATTTTTATGTTGATGTGTCGCAAGAGCAATATCTTTCCATTTTTTTTTCCTTTATAGCTGCCATTACTTTTCCACATGCGGTCGTGATGGGTTTGATGTTCCAATCCAAAGGTGCAAATGAAGCTTAATCAAATCGCATTCCTTATTTTTGTGTGATAGTAATAACATCCATTCAATATGTTTGATAACCTTAGTAATAAACTCGACAAAGCCTTCCAGGTGCTTAAAGGACATGGAAAAATAACAGAGATCAATGTTGCAGAAACTCTGAAAGAAGTGCGCCGAGCTTTATTAGACGCTGATGTAAATTTTAAGATAGCAAAGGAGTTTACGGTAAGAGTGAAAGAAAAGGCCCTTGGTCAAAAAGTTCTTACCAGTCTTCAGCCAGGACAATTATTAATAAAAATTGTTAAAGATGAGTTGGTAGACCTCATGGGTTCCAATGCTGTTGGGATCAATTTAGAATCTAAACCAACGGTAATCCTGATGTCAGGTTTACAAGGGTCTGGTAAAACAACGTTTACAGGGAAATTAGCACTTTACCTTAAAAAGAAGCATTCAAAAAAACCGCTTCTAGTTGCGTGTGACGTATACCGGCCAGCAGCCATAGACCAGTTAGGTATAGTTGCAGAGCAAGTTGGAGCTGCACTTTATGAAGACAGGGAAGAAAAAAATCCTGTAAAAATAGCTCAAGCTGCCCTTGAGGTTGCAAAAAAAGACAAACACGATTTAGTCCTCATAGATACTGCAGGTCGTTTAGCAGTAGATGAAGTATTAATGAATGAAATCAAGGCAATTCATCAGGCTATAAAACCCACCGAGACTCTTTTTGTTGTAGATTCTATGACAGGACAAGATGCTGTGAATACCGCCAAAGCTTTTAATGATATTCTAAATTTTGATGGGGTAGTACTCACAAAACTGGATGGGGATACCCGAGGAGGGGCTGCCCTTTCAATAAAATCTGTAGTAGATAAGCCGATTAAATTCATTGGTACAGGTGAAAAAAT
>JAQWHT010000042.1 GCA_029249225.1 Flavobacteriaceae bacterium | reverse complement strand
AATCCAGATTTGATCTATGCTGCTCCAGTTATATCAGATACATAAAGTACTTTTTTCCAAGTCTTTCCTCCATTCTTTGTTCTGTAAATTCCACGTTCACTACTCGGTCCGTATTGAGCACCCTGGACAGCAACATAGATCAAATCTGGATTGGAAGGATGTATCTCTACATTAGCAATATGCCTTGAAAAGTCTAAGCCAAGGTGATTCCAAGTTGCGCCTGCATCTTCGGACTTGTATACCCCATCACCCATCGAGGTCATCACTCCCCTAGCGGCATGTTCGCCCATTCCAACAACAACAACATTAGGATCACTTTCTGATACAGCAATTGCACCAACTGTACCTGTTTTAAGAAAGCCGTCAGATATATTTTTCCATTGCATACCGTTATCTACAGTTTTCCAAATTCCACCGCCAGTTGTACCCATATAAAAAGTTGAAGGCTCTTTTACGACTCCTTCTGAAGTTACACTTCTACCTCCACGAAAGGGTCCAATATTTCTCCAATTTAGATTATTAAAGCTTTCATTTGTAACACTATTTTTCTTTATAGATTTTTTCTTTTTTTGACTTTGAACAAAAGGGCTGCACATTAAGAATGCAAGTAAAATAGAAAGTATTGATTTCATAAAATTGATTTTAAAAAGAGCTTATTCTAGCTCTAAGTTAAGTTTAAATAAGCTAGGATTACCATCAGACTCACTCTCTGACGTAATCCAAAATTCGTTCTGGTTAATGATTTTTACCCCCTCTATCTGAGCAGGTTTAACAGGAATTGAATACCGTTTTAAATCAATATTCTCCATCCCGTTTTTCTTGAAGTTTTTAAGTGTAAAAAAATACTGAATTCCTTTGAAGTCGTAACCGGTGAGTACCATCAAATCTTCTTCAGAACTATAATCTGCGGCTGTGACCAGAGCTTTCGTATCAATGACCGCAGTGGGTGTCAAACTATAACTTCCTTCGGTTTTGGGGAAAAAATAAATTTGAGATTTAAGGGTTTTCCTGTTTTTAGAAAAAAGAACTAAATCATCTCCTACTACAGTTAGAGCCTCAGCATCATATTCATTTCTAGATTCTTTTGAAAATGTTTTTTGGGCTTCATATTTTATCTTAATAGTACCTTGAGGAATCAAATCTTTACTCAAGATATAGATCTTTAGATTTTCTCTTGTGGCAAAATTATTACCAATGTCTGCTATATAATAATGTTCCTTGTCTGCAGCGATATCTTCCCAATCTTTATTTTTTAAGTCATAGAATCGAATATTCTTGATCAAGTGTCCTTTGGGTGTAAATACATACACTCTAGCTTTATCACCAGAGTCATTGATTGTGAGTAAATTGTCTCCAATGTATTCAAGACCAGAAGTTTCTTCTACCTCAGAGGAAAGTTTGATTGTATTTATTGACAACTGGGCGCTACACCAAAAGCTGGCAAAAAAACCTATTAAAAAATAACGCATATAGTAGTTTTGACTTTACAATATACTCAAAGTTAATGTTTTGGTTCCTATCATATTTTCTATTTTTGTTTAAAACGATACTAATTTTTCCATTTGATTTTGATTCAAAAAATTACAACTTTCTCTCTTTTCATCTTGCTTCTTTTTGTAGGTTGTGAAAAAAAACAACCGAGACAAAGTTATCTTGCTTTAGGTGACAGTTATACTATCGGTGAATCAGTGCCAGAGAAAGCACGATGGCCAATACAACTTGTTAAAGCTTTAGAAGAAAAAAATATTTTGATTGACTCCCCCAAAATCATTGCAAAGACGGGATGGACAACTGAAGATTTAAAAAAAGGTATAGACGATGCAATTCTAGATTTTCCTTACGATTGGGTCTCACTCTTAATAGGTGTAAATAATCAGTATCAAGGAAAAAGTTTATCCGCATTCAAAATTGAATTTGAACAGCTATTGAGTCAAGCCGTTTTGTTTGCTGGAAATAAAAAGGAACGGGTTTTTGTAGTTTCAATCCCTGACTGGGGCGCTATGCCTTTCGGCGAAAATCAAGACCGAGCTCAAATTGCAACTGAAATTGATAATTTTAATCAAGTTGTATATGAAATAAGTGTCCAAAATGAAGTTACATTCATCGACATTACCCCAATTTCAAGAACGATTGATTCCAACCCAACATTCATCGCTTCAGATGGTTTACACCCTAGTGCCAATCAATATGCAGCATGGGTAAAAGAAATTGTTCCATTTTTATTAATTAAAGCTAAATGATTGAACTTGAAGCTATAAGGCTATTAGATCTAGAAGATCCATTAAATCAATTTAGAAATTACTTTTTCCATCAAGACAATGAAATTTATCTGGATGGAAATTCTCTTGGTAAACTTCCCATTAAGGTAATTTCCCAAATAGAGAATACGGTCAAAAATGAGTGGGGAAAACAACTTATTAGAAGTTGGAACGAAAACTGGCTAAACCTCCCCGAACGACTTTCAAATAAGTATAGCAAACTATTAAACACAAGTCCAGATGAAATATTATTTGGAGAATCAACAACAGTAAGACTTTATCAAATTCTATATGCTCTTATCCAGTCAGGAAAATATCCAAATCATCTGATAACTGACTGTCTAAATTTTCCAACTGATCATTATGTTTTACAAGGACTTACAAAACAATTTAAGAATCTAGCATTCACTTCAGTTGAATATGGACAAGAAATACAGGCGGACATCGATCACCTTAAAAAGGTGATCCAAAAAACACCTGGGATAATTTGTTTAAGTTTAGTGACCTACAAAAGTGCTTTTTTGTATCCTATAATGGAACTTAATGAATTTGCTGATCAACGAGGGAGTATTATTGTTTGGGATCTTAGTCATGCCGTTGGTGCTGTTCCTATTGACTTTGAAAAGAGTAAAACAAAAGTTGCTCTGGGCTGTACTTATAAGTATATGAACGGTGGTCCGGGATCTCCTGCTTTTCTTTATGTTAAAAACACTCTACTTCAGTCATTGGACAACCCCATTCAAGGATGGTTTGGGCATCAAAATCCTTTTGACTTTACACCAGAGTATACAGCTGCTCAGGATCTAAAACGCTTTAATAACGGAACCCCCTCAGTACTTTCAATGCAAGCAGTTGAAACAGGTGTCGATTTAATACTTAAAGCAGGAATAAATACTATTCGCACTAAAAGTGTCAAACAATCTGAAATGCTTATCGAAGCTTTAAAAAATGAATTGTCCCCTTTGGAGTTTTCACTACAGAGCCCTGAAAATAAATCTGAAAGAGGTTCTCATATTGCTATTGCTCATCCTCACGCATGGCAAATTTGTCAAGCCTTAATTTCTGGTGATGATAAGTCCCCTAAAATTATTCCAGATTTCAGACCTCCAAGTATTATTCGTATAGGCATTACACCACTGTATACCTGTTTTGAAGATTTGTGGTGGGTTGTTTATCAACTTAAAAATATCGTGGAGTCAAAATCTTACTTAAAATTCGACAAAAAAAAGTCCCAAGTGACTTAAAATAGTGTGTAAAAAAAGCCTTCGGGAATTATTCCCAAAGGCCTATAACCATAAACCAATTCATCAATGAGGAATTGATAAATTAAAATTACAAAAACTTAAACAAAAAAACTTCAAAATTATTTTTTTTATAACAATTATATAACACTAAAGGGGGTAGGTAAGTTTATTTTTGAGAAAAATAATATGAAATACTTTAAATCACTTTTATACGTATCTGGTTTTTTCTATTGGTTAGTCATTGGACGCTACTTAGAAAAGGGCATCTAATTTTCCTTATTGAGTTATTTCATACTCATGTTCCCAATTAGGATTATCTAATTTATTAATCACGTACTTTACCGTAATCTCTGCATCTTTCTGGATATCCTTTATGACAACTATCCTTATGTGTTTGACTTTTCCTAATGCTACATCCTCCTCACAAAAAACAGCCTTACAGTTTGGTATTTCATGATGGTTTACAAAAGCTCCCAGTGGGAGACGCAAATAATTGTCATGGAAACGAGAGTCATAGACATGAGTAATTCCAAGGTCTGTCCCTTCCTTCAAGGCTTTTGTGGTAAAAAGCCCTAAACCTTCAATGGTACTTTGTTTTATTGTAAGATAATTTGGAAGTGGTCTCCAATTGCTGTCCTTAATCATAAATCGAACTTGATTTAGTATAAAAATAGAGATTTCATTTTTATTTTACTGTAAACT
>JAQWHT010000039.1 GCA_029249225.1 Flavobacteriaceae bacterium | reverse complement strand
TCGTTCGCAGTAATCTTTTGATTGATGCGATGAGGGTCAACTTTAATTACCCTTCCCGGGCGGTTCGTTCTTCGTCTACGTATTGCTATGTCTGTCTGTTTTAAATTAAACTTTAAAAGTAGATTTACTACTTTTTATCTCATTATTTATCATTTCCACAAGGCTTTCTAGGTTAAAACTTCCTAAATCACCCTCAAGGTGTTTGCGTAAAGATACATTGTTTTCTGTAGCTTCTTTTTCTCCTAGGATAATCATATATGGGGTTTTGGTGATTTCTGATTCGCGAATCTTTTTCCCAATGGTCTCATTTCGATCGTCTAAGAGGGCGCGAATTTCGTGATTTTCCAAGAAACTTAAAACTTTTAAAGCGTAATTTTTATATTTTTCACTAACACAGAGGATATTTACTTGATTAGGCATTAGCCAAAGAGGGAAATTTCCTCCTGTATGCTCTAATAAAATTGCAACAAAACGTTCCAAACTACCAAAGGGAGCACGATGAATCATCACTGGTCTGTGTTGCTCGTTATCACTGCCTTTATATTGTAGATCAAAACGTTCTGGCAGGTTGTAATCTACCTGGATAGTACCCAATTGCCACTGACGTCCCAGGGCATCTTTTACCATAAAGTCCAGTTTAGGTCCGTAAAAAGCGGCTTCGCCTGTTTCAATTACATAATCTAGATTTTTTTCTTTCGTAGCATTTAGAATGGCCTGCTCGGCAAGCTCCCAATTTTCAGAAGAACCAATATATTTTTCTGGCTTTTCAGGATCACGCAATGACACTTGAGCTCTAAAGTCCTCAAAACCTAGGCTACTGAAAACGTAGAGTACTAAATCAATTACTTTTTTAAATTCTTCATCAAGTTGCTCAGGTGTACAGAAAATATGTGCATCGTCTTGAGTAAACCCACGTACACGTGTAAGTCCGTGTAATTCTCCACTTTGTTCGTAACGGTAAACTGTTCCAAACTCTGCATAGCGTTTTGGAAGATCACGGTAACTCCATGGTTTTGTTTTGTATATTTCACAATGATGAGGGCAGTTCATCGGTTTGAGCAAAAATTCCTCTCCCTCAGCAGGAGTGTGGATTGGTTGAAAACTGTCTGCACCATATTTTTCATAATGCCCTGAAGTCATGTACAGCTCTTTATTGCCAATGTGGGGAGAGATTACCTGCTCATAGCCTGCTTTTGCCTGAGCTTTTTTAAGGAAATTTTCCAAGCGTTCACGAAGGGCAGCTCCTTTGGGTAACCAAAGAGGTAATCCTTGTCCTACTTTTTGAGAAAAAGTAAACAGTTCCAGTTCTTTACCTAGTTTACGATGATCTCTCTTTTTCGCTTCTTCAAGCTGTTCAAGGTATTTAGTTAATTCCTTTTGTTTGGGAAAGGAAATCCCGTAAATACGAGTCAATTGAGGTTTGTTTTCATCGCCTCGCCAATATGCTCCAGCTACATTGGTCAGCTTGACAGCTTTTATGATTCCTGTTTGAGGAATATGACCCCCTCGGCATAAGTCGGTAAAATCGGCATGATCACAAAAAGTAATAGTACCGTCTTCCAGATTTTCGATCAGTTCAATTTTAAATGGATTGTTTTGTTTTTGGTAGTAAGCTAAGGCCTCTGCTTTTGAACTAGAGCGCATAGTAAACTGAAATTTTTGACGAGCAAATTCCAACATCTTCTTTTCGATGGCAATCAGTTCTTTTTCAGTAATGCTGTGGTCTCCAAAATCAGCGTCATAATAAAATCCATTTTCAATGGCTGGACCAATCGTAAGTTTACAGTCGGGGTACAAAGCCAACAGCGCTTGTGCCAAAACATGGGCAGAGGAATGCCAAAAGGCAGTTTTTCCTTCTTTATCATTCCAGGTAAAGAGTTGAATATCTCCGTCAGCTTCCAGTGGGGTAGAGGCTTCTACAATGTGACCATTGAACTGAGCAGACAACACGTTGCGGGCCAATCCTTCACTAATACTTTGCGCTACTTCAAAAGGAGTTATTCCTTCTGAAAAGGAACGAACTGACTGATCTGGAAATCGAATTTCAATCATAGTTTTATTAAAATGCAAGCAAAGATACGGGGTCTTGGGATAGCAAGCAATCGATTCTTTAAAGTTTTGTTTTACGTTCTCCTAAAAGTGCATTGACGAGGGTTTTAATCCCAGAAAATCCATAATACATTGCGGTAATTAGAAAAAGGATACCTAAAATAAGAACAGGAACATACAAGGGGTGAGCTTGGTTTTTAAAGGCTTGATGAACTATGACAGGGCCTATAAAACAACAAAGTAAAAATAAGCTCATTTTTTTTAAGCCTTTTTGAAGTAAGGGTTTGTTCATTGTTAATGTATCTAAACCAAAGATACACAAGTGAATTCGTATTATAGTTAGTTCTTCGATTCCTTTAGAAAAATGTCTTTAGTACTTAATTTCAAAAAGTTTATCAGCATGTATTCTAAAACAAATATAGCCCTTCAGAGAAACATTTCTAATCTCTGTATAAACCACGGTGGTAAACCCGTTTATTTGTTTGATAATAAAATGAATTAAAAATTTAATGATAAAGACTTCCAAATGCATCTAAGAGTGTTCCTTAAATGGCCAATTCCATGCTTGATGTATGATCATAGCAAAAACAAAAACTTCTATAAGATTGAATAAAATATAAAATGTGTGCCACGCTTTCCCCAAAGTTGAAACGATAATTAAAATAGACATAGCTGCATATAGGGCTGCAATACAAATATTCAACCATTTATTAATTTGTGGTTTTAGAAAAACAGAAAGAAAGATCATAAAGAAGGGATTATTAAAATGACAGAAAAAACAACCAGAATCTCTGGAGATGTTGGTCCTATTGGAGTCTGAAGGCTCATCATTTTTTCAAGTTTTTTAGGGGTCATTAGCTGAAAAAAATCTGCATATACATATAGGAACATCAAAGCAGACCAAAGAGTTGCTAGTTTAATTTTTGTGTTAATATTATAATTGGTCAAATATTTTGGATTACTACTTTTCTGCTCATTTTAGACTTATTTAATTGGTATCAACAGATGTAGATGGACTAGGGCGGTAGTTATAGTTTTAATAGATAGCATACAATGCTTTGAGTAAATGGAGTGTGGACCTTACTGAATGTCAAGTCATACCTCCAGACAGGTAAAACACTTTTATTTCTTTAATATAATGGATGCTATTTTTTCTGCAATTGAGTATACATATTCTTTTGGATTATTGCTAAGCACGATTATCGTAATTCTTTTTTTTGGGTAAATCCACATATCTGAAGCAAACGTTTCACTTCCACCGTTGTGCCAAACTAACTTATTTTCAAAATCATTATTTTCTATTACCCATCCATATCCATAGTATGAATTTCCATCGCTGTACTCCAAAATATGAGGATGAAGATATTCTGTAGTTGATTTTTCATCAAGTATTTTATTATTCATTATTGCTTTGCTCCACAGCAGCAAGTCACTTGCTGTTGATAAAACCCCTCCATTTCCTTTAAGATTAAGGTAAGGTCCATTTTCACTCCAATTCTCTTCGTTTGGTTTTTTAGTTTCAGTATCATTCAAATAACCATTAGCAACTTCATTATCTCCCCAATTTGGTATGATGTACCCAGTATGATTCATCTTTAGAGGTTGAAAAATTTCTGTATTTAAAAATCGCTCAAATTCCACTCCACTCGCTTTTTCAATTATCAAAGCCAGTAAGCTATATCCAACATTGGAATAATGATGTTCTGCTCCAATTATGCTTATTAATTCTGTACTGAAGACTTTGTTTAGAAATTCTTCTTCTGAAATTGTGTCATAATCATTTCCGATAACGTCTATTAAACCGGAGGAATGAGTTAGTAAATGATGAATTGTTATGTTTTTTTGTCTTCTGGAATGTTATCAAAGTATTTTGACAAATGATCATTCAGAGAAATTTTATTGAGCATTGACAACCTCATTATTCCAGCCCCTGTAAACTGTTTGGTTAGCGAACAAATATAAAAAACAGTATTTAAGTCATTAGAGCCATTTTCTTTGCTATTTTTAAGCCCGTATGCTTTATTTAAAAGAATACTATCTCCTTGAGAGATTAAGATAACTCCTGAAAAGTCTTTCACATTAAGTTCCTCGCTAAATACGTTGAAATCACTTTTCGTTGTAGTCTCAGACTTTTGCTTACATGAATACATCATAATTAGTGTTGCTATTAAACAGCGAATACTTATTGTTCTCATTTTGAATTTTTATTTTGAGTTAAATCTAATAGAGGTTTGAATTCATTTATGTAGTATTTAATTGACTCTACATATTCCTTTGAAGTAGGAATCGATTTTGGATACTAAGTTCTGAACTTTTCCACTTAAAAGTGTAGGCTAGGAGGGTACTTTGTTTTAAGAAAAACCTTCCATTTAACGTTCTTTTAAAAGCAAAGTAGATGTTTCTTATTGGATGTTTTCTGGAAGTATTGTGTATGAGTCGTAGGTTTTTCATGAGGTAGGATGCTGACAAGGGTACACCTTAAAGATAATAAAAACAGAGAATCTAGAAAGTTTAGATAGTATACTTTATGGATATGTTGTGTTTCTTGCTGTTATACAGCTTTGGGTAGTTTCATGATTTTTAAATTGAACATAAAACCCTAAAATTGTCAGGTGCGATCTTTACATGGCACATGGATGTTAAAGCCCTGTACGCTGCTGACTCTTAATCCTTGAGACTTAATAAATAGTTGGACCGTTCAACCAAACTGTCCCAATTATATTCAGTTTTAGCATTTTCTAGAGCATTTTTCAGTTCAGAATCAGTCAAATTTAATAACGATTTCGCCAAATCAAAAGGAGTGTTTTCAGGGATAAATATGTCTCGCTCTAAATTGGGATATCCCAGTTCCTTTAACAAGTGAATAACTCCTGCTCCGTTATGATAGAATATTCTCCATCCATAAACTTGATAAACCTGTATTGACTCAGTAATGGTTTCTGCAAATTCTTTATACCCATGAGTAGGATCTTCCAGAGTGTTATTATTTAAAGAGTACAGGGTGAAGTACACTTCAATATATCTGGCAATTCCTTCTGATTTTTCCTGATAAAAACCATGGTGTCTTATAAATTTTTCATCAGTGGTATCCAACTTTAATAACTTATCCTGAATACTCACATAATAAGATAGAATTTTTTGCTTTTGATCAGTATCTTGTGCGTGGTATGCATCTATCATTGCGTCATACAACAATATTAGCAAGGGTAATGTGTTTTCATTTATAGGGTATTCAAATAGATTTTGATTTCTGTAGTCCCCCTCAAATGCTTCATGATTTTCAAAATGATAACAATGAAATAATTCATGGAAGAAGACAGAGGGATGAAAATATCCATTCCTGTTTTTATATTCATTATAAAAGGACCCAGTTAAATCATAAGTTAAATTATAATACATGATTTTATGACTGGGATTAAAGACAAAACTAAAAAGTGAAGATTCATCAGGAGAATTCAATTCTACAAGAGCATGGTCAAGTATTTGGTCATTTCTATATGCCTTAAAATTTTCGAGTCCCATTCCCAATTCATTTGGGATTAGTCTGCTGTTGGATATTTCAATAGCCGGAGGGTTAAGAAGGATTCCATTATCCGGTTGAGTGAGAATAAAAATCGGAGTTTTTCTTACGCTGTTAAACCCCTCCCAAAACTGATTCATGTCCTTATCGACCTTGGCTATATTCTGAAGAAATACTAGCTCTTCTGATGTCAATTTTTCTTCGGGTTCAGAAGAAAGCGTTTCTTCTTTTTCTTTTGAACAAGAGATCAAAACCAAAATTAATATTAAAATTGTTTTGTTGAGTTGAGGAGCTTTAATTTTCAATTTCTCACTAAAATTTTCAGAAAATTCTTTTTAATCTTCAATGAATGTCAAAGTTATTCTGCCATATTGCACTTGGGAGTCATTTGAATCAATCTGATAAGTGTAATATCCATTTTTGAGGGGTGTTTCTCCTACATAATCTATAGGTTGTATGGTGTAAATTCCACCCTCAATTTCTAATTCAACAAATGCGTATCGATATGCTGTTTCAAAAATTTTATACTGGGTCATTTGGCCTGAGTCAATATTTTCAAAATCAACATTTCCTGTTGATGTATTAACAACAATATTCTTAAAGTTATATTCGCTAATATTCGATAGTCTGATGTATACTTCAGAAGTATTTGCGTCACTATCTTTAGAACATCCAAAAAATACG
>JAQWHT010000027.1 GCA_029249225.1 Flavobacteriaceae bacterium | reverse complement strand
AAGCAGTAAGTTGATTTTCGTTAAATGTAATAATTTTTAATTTGTTTTTTTTCATTCTTTTCGATTGATAATTTTTTTGAGTCCTATTTTCATTGTACCTTTTAACTAATTTATTTTAACATGCAAAATAATTGGATCTTTTGCTTTTTAGCCTGTTTACTCTTGAGCTGCTCTGAGACGAGTTCATTATTTGAAATACAGTTGTTTAAAAATGGAGACGGAGACTATGCCTGTTATCGAATTCCTGCGATCATTAAAACACCTCAGGGTAGATTACTTGCTTTTGCTGAGGGAAGAAAAACTAGTTGTAATGATTTTGGAAATGTAGATATTCTTTTGCGAACAAGTAATGATGGAGGAATCCAATGGACAGAAATGGAGATTGTGGCTGATTTTGGGGAGTTACAAGCTGGGAATCCAGCACCCATGGTAGATCTTTTTGATCCTGAATATCCTGAGGGAAGAATCTTTTTATTTTACAATACAGGTGATGTATCAGAACACGACATGCGTTTAGGCAAAGGAACACGTGAAGTACATTTTATAACTAGTGTAGATCAAGGAAAAACATGGTCAATATCAAACAACATTACCAATCAAGTTCACTTTAATTCAACTACTGATCAAGCCGAAAGGGATTGGAGAACCAATGCAACTACACCAGGACATGCTCTGCAATTTAAACAGCCACCCTATCAAGGGCGTATTTATGTGCCTGCTAATCACTCTCAAGGAGATCCCCTTGATGGATATAATGAGTACCGAGCATATGGCTTTTATTCTGATGATCATGGAAAAACTTTTCAGCCGAGTCCAGATCTGAATACCCCATCCTCTAATGAAGCCATTGGTGTTGAACTTCCTGACGGTCGGCTAATGCTTAATGTGAGAGAGCAAAGTGGTGCTGCTAAAAAAAGGCTAATCGCTTTAAGTTCAACTGCTGGAGAACAATGGGACACTGAATTTTTTGATTCGGAGTTAATTTCTCCCGTGTGTCAATCAAGTATCCTTTACTTCGAGGGGGTTCAGGATTCCATTTTATTGTATTCAGGACCCAACAGCTCAAAACAAAGAATTAAAATGACTATTAAAGGGAGTTTAGATCTAGGAAAATCTTGGCCCATAGAAAAAGAAATTTACTCAGGTACATCAGCTTACTCCGACCTGGTCCAAGTTGATGCGAAAAACGTAGGACTTTTTTACGAACGAGATAAT
The DNA here is from genome assembly GCA_029249225.1 of Flavobacteriaceae bacterium. GTDB lineage: Bacteria > Bacteroidota > Bacteroidia > Flavobacteriales > Flavobacteriaceae > MS024-2A. The sequence goes on along the minus strand of JAQWHT010000027.1, from coordinate 10,897 downwards.
GATGGAATTTATTACATTCGAATTCCTATCAAAGATCTCACCTATTAATTTACTTTTAAAGCAAAAATTTTATGTTGAGAAAAAAAATCCTTTACTCGCTAATACTACTCTTTCTTTCAAATTGTGTAATTCACGCTCAGGATTGGGCGAATTTTAATGAATTTAAAACATCCAATGAGGGTCTCCCGAAGCTGAAAAAAAATGAAAATAGAATTGTATTTATGGGAAATTCCATCACAATTGGCTGGCTAAATACCCATCCTGAATTCTTTAAAGACAAACCTTATGTCAATCGTGGAATCAGCGGCCAAACTACTCCTCAGATGTTGGTGCGCTTTCGGGCTGACGTAATTGATATAGGTGCTAAAGCAGTAGTTATCTTGGCTGGAACTAATGATATTGCTGGGAATACTGGACCCTCTACCCTAGAAATGATCGTGGATAATCTAAAATCCATGACAGAGATAGCCCGAGCAAATGATGTGAAAGTTATACTGTGTTCTGTTCTTCCTGCCTATGACTACCCATGGCGACCCGGATTAGAGCCTAACATTAAAATTCCTAAACTTAATGAACTTATCATGAAATACGCTGAGGAAAATGAGGTCTATTACCTTGACTACTTTAGTGCCTTAGACAATGGGGAAAATGGTATTGACGAAGAATTTAGCTATGATGGAGTTCATTTAACCTTGGAAGGGTATAAGGTTTTAGAGCCTATGGTAGAACAAGCATTAAAAAAGGTCTTGAACTAATGCTCAAGACCTTTAATAAAATACTTTCGAAAAGAATTATTTTGTGAAGCTAAGCTTTGCTCTGTAATATCCCCAACCGAAATGCAGATCCATTGCCCCATCTTCACCCTCTTCAAAAATCATAGAGAAGGCTTCTAGAGAATCCTCTCCCTCCATGAGAGGAGCAGTGACTCTAGCGACATCAAGGTCTTTACTATAACTGTATGCACCCCACACATGGGTTGCTTTATTGACAATTACTGTAATCTCTCCTTCAGAAGGAATTGCATACATGGTATACGATCCAGCATCCAAAGAAGTTCCTCCAACTTTCATCGGTGCATAAAGAGTTAACTCAGTAGATTCATTAGCTCCCATTCTCCAGATTTTTCCGTCAGGTACTAACGATTCGATTTCTCGTCCTTTAAGTTGAGGGCGACTGTAGAGAATTCTAGCCAATTGAGCCTTTCCTCTATCTCCAGGATATTCAATCATATCTAAAGGACTTTTATCTAGACCTTTAAATTTTTGAGCTTGAATACTCGTTACGGCTAGCATAAATAACATTGTTAAAGTGATAAGATGTTTCATAGTTGTTGTTTTTAGAGTACTAATATAAGACAGTCTTGTCTAAAATTATATGAATTTTAATTCCTAAATGCAAGTTTGGAAATCACAGGATGATGATCCGAAAGCCACAAGTCATTCGTGGTCTTAAGCCAAAGATGTTCTGCTTTGATTAATTCAAAGTCCTTTTGAAAAATATAATCGATTCTTCTATCACCATAATTTTCACTGTCAAAACCAGTAAATGTTCCATAATTTACAGCCTTTTTAGATAGTTGTTTTTGTACATCTTCAAAAGCCATTTGCATTATTTTTATGGGTTCTTCTTCAGGCTCCAAGTTAAAGTCACCAGTAATAATTACTGCTAATTTTGCTTTATTAAGCGATTCTATTTTAGCCAGAATGAGTCGAGCTGCATTAGCCCTTGCCTTCACTCCAACATGATCAAAATGGGTGTTGAATAGCCAAAATTCTTTTCCCGTTTTGAGGTCAAGGAAGCGTGCATACGTACACACTCGCTCAAGTGCTGCATCCCACCCTATCGAAATCTGATCAGGGGTTTCCGATAACCAAAATGTATTAGAATCTAATAGTTTTAAACTATTCTTTTGGTATAAAATAGGGCTGTATTCACCATTTGTTTTTCCATCTTTTCTACCCACACCTACATAGGAATATTCCTTCATCCCTAGTGTCAAGTCTGTTAATTGTGAATGAACTACTTCTTGTAATCCAATTAGATTTGGTTTTATTTCAAGGAGTGTTTGGATCATATCATCCTTTCTATTCTGCCAAAGATTTGGCCCATCATTTGGACTTGCATAGCGTATGTTGTAGGACATAACTGTTATGTCTTGAGCAATACATCCCGATTGAATCCACCCAACAGACAAGATAATGCCTAAACAGCTGATCATTTTTTTTGTTCTACACGGCATTTTTTCGATTATTAAATTATTACTTGTAAACACAAGATTTAGTTTCTGATTTCACAAAATAGGATTTATAATTTACAGCTTTTGGGTCTGTACAACCGCATAAATTTAAAAGTTCAATATTTTTAAAATCAATCGGGTGACTCTCCGCCTGAAGGGCTATATAACCTTCACTTAAATATTGTCCTTCTTTAGCAATCCATTCTTCCTTATTGGTTACTCCCATAGATTCCCAATCTTTTCCTTTTTGATTCTTGTTTATAAAAGCACCCCCAATTTGTGGGTGCTCATATCGCAACACCGTATCGTTTTCAATCAAATGTGCAATATACTCATCCCCCATGACCACAACCTCAACACTTACCCATTGATCACCATCATAAGTTCTAGAACTTGAGTTAATACAATGTCTGTAGTCAATTTCCCCAAAACGTTCTACTGCTGTTCCTGGTGAACATAAATTTGCAGTATTTCTTTCTTTCCCATTACTTAAGCCTCCCAGCAATTGGACTTCAATTGATACCGGAAAATGTTGTTCAAATGTATTACTTTCAGCAGATTGAGAATGTACCATTACCCCACTATTTCTAATATTCCAAGCTTCTCCACCAGATGTTTGTTCACCAACAAAACGATAATCAAATCGTAATTTATAGTGTGAATAACGCTTTTTATAATAGAGATGACCATACTTGTCGTCAAAATTCTCATACGCATCGTAGACAATACGGATCATACCCTTTTCTACTTGAAAGGTATTGAGGTAATTATCGTTTAAGGGACGATCTGCAATTTTCATATCCCATCCTGTAAGGTCTTTACCATTAAAAAGCGAAATCCAATCTTCGGTATTCTGTTTTGATCGTTTTGAGGTCTGAGTAGAAAAATGAAACACTCCTAGGAGATTTAGTAACATCAGAATCAACAAGTATTTCATAGGTATCATATTTAATTGAATAGTAATATTTTTATTTGATCCACCTGTGTTATTTTAGAAAACTGCACGTAAAACAAAATAGAAAAGTGAAGGACATAAAAGACAGCCCAAACCGGTATAAAAAGTTGCTGTAAAAGCCCCATAGGGAACCAATTTAGCATCAGTAGCTGCTAGACCCGCAGTAACGCCACTTGTTGTTCCAATCAATCCTCCGAAAACAAGTGCAGAATGTGGATTGTCTAATCGAATGGCTTTTGCAATCAGTGGGGTTCCAATGGTAGCAACAATAGTTTTAACTACACCTATAGCAATACTAATTGCTATTACATCAGAGCTCGCACCAACTGCAGCTCCTGTGATGGGGCCTACTATATAAGTACAGGCACCAGCGCCAATGGTGGTCAAGCTTTCAATATCTCGATATCCCAAAAAATATGCAAGAAGTACCCCTACAAAAAAAGAGAAAAACACTCCAGCAAATAAGCCAACAATACCTGCCCATCCCGCCTGTTTAATCTTAGATAAATCTGCCCCCATAGCTGTAGCTACTACAGAAAAATCTCTAAGCATGGATCCGCCTAACAAAGCCATTCCAGTAAAAAGGGGAATATCTGCTATCCCTTTTTTAGATCCTAACAAAGCAAGAATAAGACCTGCAAACACTGCTAGGGCTACACCTGGAATTTTTTTTCTAAAAAGGTGTTCAGATACAAGAAATGATAAATACATGATAACTCCTACTACCAGAAAAGCAAAGACTAACCCATTTTTGTCGATCAATTTATAAGCGACCTCCATTTATTCCCTATTTTTAGATTGACCAATTTTAGAAATAAGTGGTACTAATAAAAAACCAGTTAGCGTAACCACCACTCCTATCACTATTGCAATTGGCCCTTGAGAGACTGCTGCTTTAACATTTTGGGTAGCAGCCATTGCAACAATTATAGGTAAATACATTGAACTCCAAAATAAAACTCCTTGAGTTGTCATCTCTTTAACAAGTCCTTTTTTCTTCAGATAGGTGTAGGAAACCATCAATAATAGCATGGCAAAACCCACTCCACCTACATCGCTTTGTAGACCTATTAAAACTCCTAAATAATTACCGATCAGTTTACCTAGTAAAAAACAAAAAGCCAATAAGGCCACCCCGTATATTTTCATATTGATTGAAACTGTTTTTGTAATTCTTTTTTTGTGACTTTGCCCATCACGTTTCTCGGTAAATCATCAAGAAGTAAATACCTCCTTGGCCACTGAAAATTGGGTAATAGTTCTTTCAACCAAGGCTCAAACGTTTCGGGCAATGATTTTATTCCTTGGTCTAATACTAATCCTGCCACAACAATCTCACCCCACTCTTGATCAGGAATACCAACCACTCCACAGTCTTTAATTATTGGATTTTTTCGAATTATTTCCTCAATTTCAAGAGCTGAAATTTTATGCCCTCCAGATTTGATAATGTCAACCGAATTTCTACCTAAAATACGGTACCTACCCTCAGACTGAATAGCTATATCACCGGTTTTGAACCAGCCCTTAACAAAAGCATCTTTAGTTGCTTCCGGTTTCTCCCAATATTCTTTAAAAACATTTGGTCCTTGAACTTGGATTTCTCCTGGGGCTCCTGACTCAACAAGTGCTCCCTCCTCGTTTACCAGTCGGACTTGCATACCCTTTAAAGGAAAACCAATACTCCCAGGGACTCGTTCTCCTTTGTAAGGATTACTTATAGCCATCCCCATTTCTGTCATTCCATAACGCTCTAGAAGAGTTTGTCCGCTAATCGTTCTCCACTCTTCTAAGGTTGAAATTGGAAGAGCTGCAGAGCCAGAAACCATTAGTCGAAATTGGTTCAAAGCATTTGAAATTTTCTCTTGTGCTTGCTGTGGTTGTGCTTTCCAATAATTGATCAGTTTGTAATAAATAGTTGGAACTGCCATAAACAAGTTGATCGATCCTGATTGAAATACAGAAAAGATTTCCGCTTCATCAAATTTAGGCTGAAATCGACAACTCGCTCCGCTCCATAAGGCACAACTTACAACATTAATAATTCCATGCACATGGTGAAGGGGGAGTACATTAAGAATTTTATCTTCAGAACTCCACCCCCAAGCATCTACTAGCATGATAATTTGTGCTTGGATATTTTGGTGTGTTGTAACAACCCCTTTAGGCTTTCCCGTAGTCCCGCTAGTATACAAAATCATTGCATTGCTCTGTAAATCAATCTCTGGAAACACCCCTTGGGAATTCTGAATTGTAGCCTGATCAATTCCTTTTGTTTTAGTTAACAGAGGCTCAATAAATGAAGCATAGTTTTTGGAGTAGATAAGTGCCTGAGCTTGGGTATCATCAATCACATATTCAAGGGAAGCCAAGGGATGCTTTGTACACAAGGGAACGGCAACACCACCGGCTCTCCATATTCCCCACTGTGTAGCTACATATTCAAAACTGGGATCAACTATAAACGCAATGCGATTACCCTCCAGATCAGTTGCACCATTTAAAAGTTTTGAAGCAATTTGAGCTGAACGATGCAATAAGTCAGCATAGGAATAGACGTTCCCGTTTGAAAGAATAGCTTCCCTTTTTGAATACTCAGTAGCTCTTAAAATTAATTCAACCATATTGTTTTAATTCGCTAATTTGGATTTTGTTTAGCTCGTTTTATTTGAAATCAAGATTATCTATATCCAGTATACTTTGAAGTAAAATTGTAGCGCCTTTCGCAATGGCTTCTGGAGTAGAATATTCCTCTGGAGCATGACTAATTCCATCCACACTGGGTACAAAGATCATTCCTGTTGGAGTAATCAATGCCATATCTTGAGCATCATGCCCTGCTCCACTTGGTAATGTTTTGTGGGAATAGTTGAAATCAATCGCATTTTGACGAATAATCTCTTGAATTCTAACATCCGTTAATGCAGGTTCTGCAGTAGCGTCAATTGGAGTAAATTTAAATGTAGTTTGGGTCATTTTACCAATCTTGTGCGCACGTGCTTCTATTTGTTTGTACATCAATGCAATTTTTTCAGAGCTTAAATCTCTAATTTCTAAACTAGTAACAACCTTTCCTGGAATCACATTAGGCGCTCCTGGAAAAGCCTCTATCCGACCTACTGTTCCTACTTGAGCCCCTTCCGCTTGCGTAATTATTTCATTTACAGCTAAGACAAATTGAGCCCCTGCAATCAAGGCATCTTTCCTATCATTCATAGGAGTGGTACCGGCGTGGTTGGTCAAACCTGTTATCTCAACATCCCACCACTTCAGTCCTACAATCCCTTCTACTACCCCTATGTCTAGATTGTTTTTATGTAACACATTGCCTTGCTCAATGTGCAATTCCAAAAAGGCGTGGAGTTCTTCTGAACTTCTTTTGACTTCCATTACCTTATCAGGATTTCCTCCAATCCTTGCAATCCCCTCGCCATTTGTATAGCCAGAAGCAGTTTGAACATCTAAGGTAGCTTCATCAATTTTTCCAGCTAAAGCACGAGAACCAAAAATAGCACCTTCTTCATTTGAAAAAATAATCAACTCCAACGGATGCATAGTTTGTATATTATTTTCGATTAAAGTTTCCAAAACCTCTATGGCTCCCATTACCCCTACATCACCATCGTAATGACCTCCATTAGGAACAGCATCAATATGGGACCCAAAAGCAATTGGACTTAGGGAATTTTTTTTTCCCTCTCTCTTTGCAATCAAGTTTCCTGCCGCATCAACTTTAACTTGCAATCCCAAAGCTTCCAGATAGGAAGTCAGGTAAGCTCGAGCTTCGATATCATAATCGCTAAATGCTACTCGATCATTTCCTCCTCCCTTATTGATTCCAAAAGAAGAGAGTTTTTTTAGCTGTACTGTCAATCGATCTTTATTAACCTCAAGTTTTTCTTCTTGAGAATGGGAAGCTAAAAAGATGAAAAAAAATACCGTGAAAAAGATAGAATAGAAGTGTGATGTTGTTCGCATATCAATTTTTGTTAGAGTTAAATTTATGATTTATTTGATATCCCTCTCCCCTTTCTTTTGAAATTTTAATTTTCAGACGGATAATCTAATCTTTTTTGTATTTTCAAAAAAAACTAAAAAATGAAATCAATTTTATACATCCTTGTACTGTTATTTTGTTTATTCACAGTCAAAGCCCAGCATGGTAAGGTAATGGATGATTTGAGCTTAACGAGTAAAGTATTAAAAGGAGAACGTAAGTTTGCTGTATACTTACCTCCAGACTACGAAACTTCAAGCAGAAGCTACCCTGTACTGTATCTCTTACATGGTTATACTGATGATCATACTGGTTGGGTTCAATTTGGAGAAGTACTTCAAATCGCTGATAAAGCAATAAATAGTGGATCAGCTACATCAATGATCATTGTAATGCCTGACGCAGATACTGGGTTACCCGGATATACTAATGCCATTTCAGGAAAATGGGATTATGAAAATTTTTTCTTTGAAGAATTGATGCCTCACGTTGAAGAGCATTTTAGGATCAAAAAAAACAAACGTTTTCGTGCGATAGCAGGACTTTCCATGGGAGGAGGAGGAACCTTTCTTTATGCACTTCATCGACCGGATTTATTTTCTTCAGCAGCCCCTTTAAGTGCTTGGATGGGACCTCAAAATTTAGAGGAAATGCAACAATTTGCAGAACGTGAAAACATGAAGTTTAATGCAGAAGATTTAGAAAAATTCCTCGATAAAAATAATCCCTTAAGACTGGTTGATCAAATGGAAGCTAAGGATTTGAACAGTGTGCGTTGGTACATTGATTGTGGTGACGATGATTTTTTGTACGAAGGCAATAGTTTAATGCACATTAAGATGAGGGATAAAAAAATTAATCACGAATTCAGAATACGAAATGGTGGTCATACATGGACCTACTGGAGAACGGCTCTTCCAACTGTACTGTCTTTTATTTCAGATCATTTTCACCAGAATTAATACTACCTAATTTTTATACCCTTTTTTAAAAATTAGGTATCAAAAAGTATGTGGTAAAATACTCTTAAATTTGTTTGATGTTAAAAGCTGTAATTTTTGATATGGACGGAGTGATTGTCGACAGTGAGCCCCTACATCACTAAGCCTATCAAAAAATGTTTTCTGACTTTAACCTGCAAGTTTCAAGTTCATTATACGAATCATTTACAGGGCAAGCGACTCAGGCCATCTGTGAAAGACTCTGCACTCTATTTAAACTTGATTTTGAAGCGTCAGATCTCGTCAATCGAAAACGAAAACATTTTAATCTCTTGTTTGATGAGGATCAAGAATTTCAACTCATAGAGGGCGTTAAAGATCTAATCGAGGATTATCACCAGTCAGGATTAAAATTAGTACTGGCCTCCTCTGCCTCTATGCAAAATATCAATCGTATTTTTATAAGGTTCAATCTAGACCCGTATTTTACCGCTAAGTTTAGCGGGGCTGATTTAAAGGCTTCTAAACCCCATCCAGAGATCTTTATTAAAGCCTCAGGAGCAACTGGTTTTATGAAAGAACATTGTATTGTAATAGAAGATTCTACCAATGGAATTAAAGCTGCCAAATCTGCTGGGCTTTTTTGTGTGGGTTTTGACAGCCCACATTCTAAAAATCAAGATTATTCTCAAGCTGATTTAACCATTCAATCATTTGAAGAAATTCAGTACTCTAAAATTATCTTAAAAATACCCGTTTAGCCCTCTTTATTTTCAAATCATTATTATTATGGCTTAAATTGTTTAGCTTAAATCCCATCTTTTCTACAAAAAAAACCATTCTATTGCAGTAGGGTTGCTACATATTCGATTCCATGCTGAATGTCCAATTCGTATTTCTTTAGGTATAAAATCAAGGTGTACTTCTTTCATAAGAAAAACCGCCTTTTTTACCAGAACTCCAAGAGGTGAATTTTAACGATAAATATACATCATCCTCTACAAGATGGAGAACTAAATTTTTCCCTACTACATTTTTAGGTTTACTTACAGAATTTCGAAAATAATCGAATTCTAAGTCGTCTAGTTCATCTAACGTCCCTATTGCCCACTCAGTACCAACTGGACTTTCTGTTTTGTCAGCATTTGTGTTTATAGCAATATTAAAAATTTGACCTCCATTATTTCCTCTTGTTATCCAAACACTTTCGCTTATTCTATCTTGGTATTCTTCTGAATTAGGATCGGTCTCATCTGGTTTATTAAAAGTTATACTATCACCGCGCCATAAAGTTGGCGTAGTAGTTCCAACTTCAATATTAGGACTGTTAGTTTCATCACTTATCTGACTAAAAATAGCTGTTAATGTAATATTCGAGGTTATTGTAATTGTCAAAGATGGACTTATAGAGTCATTATTTTCCCATCCTAAAAATTCATACCCCTCATTAGGAGTTGCAGTTATACTAAATTGAAAACCTTCAAAAAAAGTTCCCCCTTCAGAAGAAACAGTTCCCCCTTCACTATTTATAATAGATACAGTATATTCTGTAATAGCTTCAAATATAGCCGTAATGGAAGTATCATTTTCTATTGAGATTGTAATTGTATTATTTTCACTTTCAGCACCCTCCCAACCTTTAAATATATAGCCTTCTTCTGAGGTTGCAGTAATTGTGACCTCAGTACCTTTTTCATATGTACCTCCCTCTGTAGAAACTGATCCTCCTTCTTCAGTTGTAACTGTAAGGGTATACTGTATTGGTTCAGGCTCTGGAGTAAGTTGCAGCACCGTTTGAAGAGGAGTTGTGTCCTCCTCTTCTGTTGAACAGCTATAAAGGAGTATACATGTCGTTAGTAGAAATACTAAAGTAAAAAGTGGTTTTTTCATAATTCAAAATTATAAAATCTTAACAGGCAAAAAATAGTGTTATAAGAATAGAACTAAATTTAGTCCATTACAAAACTATACTTTTCACCAAACAACTCATCCTAAAACCACTAGCAAGAGAGTATAAGGTTATAGGATTGAAATCAGTGAATTAGGATAAGTTTAGACTGTATTCGTTGGTTTAAAATTTAAAAGATATAGACACTATGAAAGATGGATAAATCTATAAAACTAGCTTAGGAATATTTATATATGCCCAATAAATTAATAAAAACTGAATGGGTAATCTCAACCAAAGAAACCATGCTGAAATTCCAAGTCCATTAGACGGGAAAAGCATATTTACATGTACAATTAAAAAGACGATTAACATTGCAATAATTCCTATAAGAGAGAGTGTTCTGGTTTGAGGAAAAAGAACTCCAATGCCTAAAAGAATTTCAGCCATCCCGCTCAAATAAATTAGCAAATCATGTGCTGGCAAGAACTTTGGCATAAATGGTCTATAAAAGCCTGTATTGCTAAAATGGAGGATTCCCAGTACAGTGTAAAGACCCCCCATAAAATATAATTGAACCATTCTGCTTTATTTCTCTTTATTTAAGGCGAATACTAAGAGGTTTATTATTTTTTTCTTACCAACAAGATATAGAGAATAGATTACATATCAAATCCCGTCCCCCTGGCATATGGATTAACGCTGGACTAAAACTTCTAGTGATTTATTTTGGAGAAAAGACATGAGTTGTTATCAATATGTTGCCAAAAATGAATGAAAAAAATCCGCAACATCATGTTAAACACTCTGTTACGGATTCCTAAAGTACTCGGAGCGGGACTTGAACCCGCACGACCGCAATGGTCATTGGATTTTAAGT
>JAQWHT010000019.1 GCA_029249225.1 Flavobacteriaceae bacterium | reverse complement strand
ACTTCATCAAGTTTATACCACTGGAGATTACAATAACAGAACTTTCCCTTCTTTGAATAAATGGATTGACAACACACGTCCTAATCGTCAGCATACACAAGGTCAGCGAGATTATGTCTTAATGCGCTTAGCGGATGCTTACTTAATTCGTGCAGAGGCGCGTTTAAAGCAAGGCAATACAGTTGGTGCTGCGGATGATATCAACGTGATCAGAACACGTGCTGCATGGGATGGAAAAGAGGCAGATATGCAAATTACTGCTGCTGATGTTGATATTTACTTTATCTTAGAAGAACGTGCTAGAGAATTGCTTGGTGAAAACCACCGTTGGTTCGATTTAACAAGAACAGGAAAGCTGATTGAATTGGTTAAAAAGCACAATCCAACAGCGGCTGATAATATTAAAGAACATAACAAATTACGTCCTATCCCGTTACAACAAATTGATAGAACTGATGGAGGCTATGAACAAAACCCCGGATATAATTAGTAATTCAAATTAGTTTTATGTGGAAAAAAGGCTGTCAATTGACAGCCTTTTTTTTATTCAAAATTTTCTTTTACGATGATCTCTATGGGAATTTTATGGTTCAATTCAGAGTTATCTTCTTCTGTAATCAATTTAAATAAACCTTTTACAGCGCTATAGCCTTGATGTTCGGGTTGTTGATTGATAATAAATTGAATCTTATTTTCCATAAGTAATTTGGTGTTTATAGGATTCAAATCATAGCCGATTATAGTAGTTCGATTATTTAAATCCAAATCGCTAATCGTTTTAGGTAGTAAGTAAGCTCTTGAATTGGTAACAAACACACCAATTTGTTCATTTGTTTTTGTATAGAGCTTAAAAATCTCTTGGAGGGTGTCAATCTTGGATTGATTGACTGTAAAAGAATCTATATTGGGATTGTTTGTTTGAATTTGATCTTTAAAAAATGTTCTGAATCCCTTTTCTCTTTCTTGGTTGTTTTTTGGAGTTTCAGAGTTATTAATTATATTCAACACGATAAATTTTCCATTCCCTGAAATGATTTGTGAGAGTATTCTTGCAGCTACTTTTCCGCTTTGAAATGAATTCTGATAAATAGAATACTTATTATTTATTTCCGAATCCATTTCAGTATCGATGAATACAACATGAATGCCTGCTTTTTCTGATTTTGCAGTTAAACGCTTACATTGTTCTATGAAAAAAGGCACTGTGATTAGGGCATCAGGCTTTTTAGACAAGATATTTTCACTTTCTCTTTTAAAAGATTTCATACTTCCAATTTCAAAAACATGGAGGTCATGTACGATACCCATTTCACTTAATTCCGATACGGCTTTGAGAATCCCTTTTAGTGGAAGGTGCCAATAATGTTCGCCCAAGTAAGCTTCCTTGGGAAAGAGTAAGGCTATGGTGATGGTTTTACTGTAGGCAAGCTTTAGTCTACTTGCGACATTGTTTTTCTTATAACCAGTGTGTTTAATTACGGCTTTAATATGCTTTTCCGTCTTTTTTGATACCCCTTTTCGATTGTTTAAAACCCGATCAACAGTTCCAATGGATACTCCAGATAACTCAGCAATTTTTTTTATTCCAACTTTTTCCTTCATAACCATTTACAAATAAATAAAAAAAAGCAACATAAGCTTATCTCTTTATAAAAAATTCATAAAAGTCATAAATTTTTAATAAAAATTTCTTTGAATTCTACATCCATCATTCTTCCGGGATGTAATTGTAATCCAACTGGACCCTCTAGATTTGCATTCTCTAGTGTGTAGTCTAAAACCATTTGATTGTTTAGCCAAACTTTGTAATTATTTTTTTTAGCAACGATTGTCATTGTATTCCAGTCTTTGCTTTTAAGAATGTTAGTTACTTTAGCTTTTTGAGGGTACCCTTGTTTAGGGACATAAGGGGAACCTGTCATATCAACTTTTAAAGAACCTGAAATCCCTATCTGAATCTGTGGACTTAAGGGATTTTCACCTCTAAGAAATACACCCGAGTCTACTGTGCCACTGCCCATTTTAAATTCTAAACGCACGGCAAAATCTTGATACGTTTTTTTGGTCCAAAGGGTAGATCCTGTTTGGTCTTCATCACTTTTGGCTAAAAGAATCCCTTTGTTTACTGTCCACCAAATATTGGGCTGATCTGGGAGTACAGTCCAGTTTTTAAGATTTTTACCATTAAAAACTTTATCTTTTTTATCAAAATCTATTTGACTAAAAACAGCTGTGCTGCTCAAAAAGAAAATTGATAAAATACCGAATACAAATTGCTTTCTTTTCATAAGACTTATCATTAGTAAGTGAATTGATTTGCGGTAATTTGATCTACTTTTTCTCCGTTACTTACCATAACACGGTATTTGAAATTTAAGCTTTCTCCTTTTTTTAGAGCGGCATTAAGTTCTAAATCTCCTTTTGAAAACACTTTTTGACCAAGGGGATTTGCAGCAAATAATCCGTAGCCTCTAGCGTGCCAGAATGTAGGATAACCTATATTTTCAGGATGATCATAAATAGTAATGGCTACTGCTTCGTCATTTTGTATTCCATTTAATGCAACCCATTTGGCACGTTTACCCCAAACAGCCTCACCTTTGATTCCTTCTGAACTTAAGTATTCTCCAGTTACCCCCTCGTTGTTTAACACTTTCACTTCGCTTGGAACACCATTAGCATCTGTAAAAATTTCAGGCTTTTTACTTGGATGTTCTAAGGCTCTGCTTACTCGAATTCCAAGAAAACCTTCTTTATTATCTGTTAAGCTTACATTCTCCTTAGCGTGAAGTGTAGAAGTTCGATCAATTAAACGGTGTGTTTCTATTTGTGAAAACACAAAGTCTGTATGTTCTTCAATTAATACTGTACCATCTGGAGCTTTCCATTCCGTTACGATTGACAATTGACTTTTTGATTCATCTACTTTATAAGATACTGGGAAAATTGTCCCATATCTGTCTTTTTTATCGGCAGCGATAGCATCTGAGTGATTCCAAAAATCATATCCATTGACATCTCCATAATTCATCCAATATCCTACGTGATGAGGATGATCAACCCGCTCATTTTCTTGCGGATCAATTGGATATCCCCTTGTAAGGGATTGCCCGCTTTGAGTGATAAGCGGGTGAAGAACGGGCTTGTAATAATCTTGAACATAGAGGTAGTTTGTAAACAGACTCTCTCCAAAATAGACACTTACTTTTTTATTAATGCTGTCCTGTTCAAAATGCACATTGGTATTGATTTCAGGTGAACTTTGCATGGCAGTATTATTTTTCGTTGAGTTATTACAACTGCTCAAAAGTGCAAGAAATGCAATTCCCAGTAAACTATTTTTCATTTTTAATCAATTTAATATTTAAATACTTTGCCTCCAGCTAAAACATTTTGAGTTTCCTTGTCAAAAGTTGCTTTAAGTCCTGTTCTAAGCGCTGCAGTTGTCATAATATTAGCTATTGAGTGATTGTATCCTGCTTCGATAGACCCATTTGTTTTAGCTCTACTACGAACACATTCCATCCAATTTAACATGTGGTTTGATGTCATGTTGTCAACTCCTGTATCTGCAGATGTAACCACTTTAACTTCCATATCACTTAAGTTGTACTCTTTTAGCTTATTTGCTTCAAGTCCCATTCTTTTAGCTTGTCTTTCAGATAGTCCCCCGTTATCAGACACTTTATTCGTTTGAAGATTCAATTCACCTCCGTTAGAATAGTAAATTTCTTTCGTACCACCAGCGGAATTTGTAAAACGGGAGGAGTACACTACTTGGAAACCATTTTCACCATCATCATCTCCATAATCAAAAACGGAAGTCATGGTATCGTAATTTTTTCTTCCATCTTTCCAAAGGTAAATTCCTCCATTAGCGGCAACACTTCTTGGGTGATCGTAGCCAGAAAACCAATGCACAGTATCAATTTGATGCGACATCCATTGTCCTGGGATTCCCGAGGAATAAGGCCAGAACAAACGATATTCTAAATACTTTCTTGGATCCCAAGCTTCGTAAGGACGATTCATTAAATAACGTTTCCAATCCGTATCTGATTCTTTTATTTCTTTGGTTAGTTGAGGTAATCTCCAACGTCCGGGTTGGTTTACGTTCCAAGACATTTCTACCATAACAATATCACCAAACTTACCTGATTTGACAAATTTATTAGCTGCATGATAATTCTTACCACTTCTTCTTTGTGAACCAATTTGAAAAACGATTCCTGAGTCTTCAACCGCTTTTCTACCAATCCGTGCATCCTCCATTGTTTCTGCAAAAGGTTTTTCTACGTAAGCGTCTTTTTTAGCATTCGCTGCTTGAACGGTATGAAGGGCATGTTGAAAATCGGCAGTAGAGATAATGACAGAATCAATTTTATCGTCCTCATACATTTCCTCATTATTTCTCCAGGTTTTCATTTTATCTCCTGTCTTTTCTTTGAGGTAGGCTGCACCTTCATCTCTTCTTCTGTTCCAAATGTCTGATACACCAACAAATTCGAAGTTTAGATTTTTACTGTGATTTAAGAATGCAGGGATGAGTGAACCTTTACATCGATTAGAAAAACCGACAACACCTACGCGAACTCTGTCGTTCGCTCCAATTACTTTACGATAACTTTTTGCGCTTAATCCAGTTGCAACACCAAAGGTTAGTGCTCCTGTAGCTAGAGATGTTTTTTTGATGAAATTACGTCTTGTTGTCATTGTTAATTGTTTTTAGTTTTTAAAATTCTCTTACTTTAATATTTTTAAATGATACTTTGTTACCGTGGTCTTGAAGTAAAATGTTTCCTTCTGGAAGTCTTCCAAAATCTTCCCATTTCTCATACTTACTCTTTTCAACCAAAGCTTTAAACGTTTGACTGAATCGGTCAAAAGAGACCACTTTTACATGATTAAGCCAATGTTCTACATGCCCGTTACGCACAACGATCCTTGCATTATTCCATTGGTTAATTCCTTTGAAGCTCTTACCTCGACCCCCAGTATCATTATTTTCTGCTCTGATCAGGTCATATAAGGAACCCACGGTACGATTTCCGTTTTTACCTTGTTTGGCATCTGGATGCTTTCTGTCATCCAAAACTTGGAACTCTAAACCAATTGCAGAACCATTTGATTTGTTTAGTTCTGGGTCTACAAAATATTTGATTCCACTGTTTGCTCCTTCTGTTATTTTGAAATCAACACTGAGTTCAAAGTTGCTAAATAAATCATCAGTTACGATATCACCACCATTTCTAGACTCACTTCCATCAGAAGCCACTACAGTTAAGATACCATTTTCAATCACCCAACCTTTAGTGGGGAATTGATTGCCTTTTGCTGCACGCCATCCTTTGGAACTTTTGCCATCCCATAATAAACGCCACCCTTTTCTCATTTCTGAATGACTAAGCTCGTTTTCAAGATAGCTTATTTCTGGTGCGTAATCAGGTACCGGTAGTCTATGTTCAGCTAGGTTTTCTGTTAGTATGTTGATGTTTCTCCAGCGTACAATTTTTCCTTCGTCTTCTTCCTTTCCAATTGCGTGTACTTGGAAGGCGATAAATCCTTCAGCAGTAGTTGGGTCAACTAGGTTGGCACACATTATTCCGTTTACATAAGTTCGAATTTCATTACCTAATGCCTCAATGCGGTAATGGTTCCAAGTTCCATTGACAAATGCGTTCTGACCTACAGGATTTCGTGTTAAAGGATAAAGCCATCCTCGTCTAGCTTCGTCATAAACTCCACCGGCCCACTTTCTTGGACTCGTTTCTATTTCACATTGATACCCGTGAACTCTACCATTTTTAAAATCAGCAAAGCTATTACTTCGAAATTGAACTCCTGAATTGAGGCCAAAATCAACTTTTACTTCGAATTCTAAGATAAAATCGCCGTATTTTTTTTTGGTGGCCATAAAGCTGTTGGGTGTTTTTAATTTAGATATTCCAACCATTGTACCCTCTTCAATACGATATTCCGCATTTCCATTCAACTGTTCAAAGTTATTGAAGTCTTTCCCATTAAATATTGGAGTCCATGAGGTTTCTTGAGCAGATGTATTGGATGATAACAGTAAAAATACAACAACCAATAGAATTGCGAATTCATTAAACTTTTTTTTTTTCATTTCTTAATAATTCGTTTCGTTAACGTTAACGAATATAGTATATTTTTTTTATTATTGTATTCAATTAACTTTTTTTACATTAGAAAAAAACAATTCATGCATAACAAAAGACGTAAATTTTTAAAACAAAGTGCTACCGCTTTAAGTTCAGCCTTAGTTCTTCCAAATCTTAATCGCTTTGCCATAATTACAAATTCGCCTAATGAAACTGTTCGTATTGGCGTTATTGGGACAGGGGACAGAGGTCAAGGGCTCATGAAAATATTAAATCAAATTCAAAATATTGAATTAGTTGCCATTTGTGACACCTTACCTTTTCGTCTAGAGGCAGCATCTAATATTGCTCCCAAAGCAAAAACCTATTCTGATCATAGAGCCCTTTTAAATCAAAAAAGTTTAGACGCTGTCATTATTAGCACACCGCTCAGTACTCATGCAGCTATTGCAACAGATGCTATTGATGCTGACGTGCATATTTACTGTGAAAAGACTATGGTAAAAGGTCATTTGGATACGTTAAAGCTTTATGATAAGATCAAACGCGATCACAATAAAATATTTCAGACCGGACATCAGTACCACAGTTCTCGTCTATATGCTCATATTGTTGAGATGATACAAGGAGGAGAAATTGGGGTTATAACTGCCTTAGAGGCTCAGTGGAACCGAAACGGAAATTGGAGAAGACCCGTGCCTGATCCTAAATTTGAACGTCAAATCAACTGGCGTATGTACCGAGAGTATTCTTATGGTTTGACTGCTGAGTTGAGCTCTCATCAAATTGATTTTTGTAACTGGTTTACAGCGGCTCATCCAGATAAAGTGGTTGGCTTTGGTGATGTGAGTTATTGGAAAGATGGACGCGAAACTTATGACAATACACACCTTATTTATACCTATCCAAACGGAATTAAAGCGAGTTTCACTTGTTTAACCTCAAATGCAAAAGATGATTATCAGATTAAAGTTTTAGGAGACAAGGGAACAATCATTATTGACTACCAAAACGCCTGGAAATTTCCAGAGGGTAAATACGAGAAGGTAATTGGGGATGTAGACGGAGTTTCTGGTGCAACAGCAAGTTGGACTGAAGGAAAGGGGATTCCTATTGAGTATGGGCATACAGAACCCACTCGTCAAGCATTGGAAGATTTTAGAACTGCTGTAGTAGAAAATAAAATGCCACTATCCAATTTCAAAAGTGGAGCCAAAACAGCTTTTGCAGTTGAAATGGGAATTAAAGCAATGGATACCCAGCAGGTAGTGCAATGGGATTCTAAATACACTATTTAAAAAATTATATTGTGTTCGAAATTCAAGATAAGGTAATTGTAATTACAGGAGCAACTGGTTCTCTAGGAGGAGCATTAGCATTGAGTCTTGCCAAGGCCAAAGCGCAGTTAGTAATTTTAGGGAGGAACCAAGAACTCTTGGACGAGCTCGCTTCAAAGTTGAATACTTTAACGGTTGTAAAAACCTATACTGTCAATGTAATGGATCGGATGGATTTGATTCGCGTTCGTGAAGAAATGAAATCTCATTTTGATCGAATTGATGTATTGATTAATGCAGTTGGAGGAAATTTACCTGGGGCAGTCATCCCTGATGACAAATCCATTTTTGATCTTTCGGAAACTGATTTTGATCAAGTTGTTGATTTAAACCTCAAAGGAACTTTACTTCCTAGTATAGTTTTTGGCGAAGTCATGAGTCAAAAGGGAAAAGGTTCCATAATTAATTATTCATCCATGGCTGTTGATCGAGTGATTACCCGTGTGTTGGGTTATTCGGCGTCCAAGGCCGCTATGGAAAATTTTACCCGTTGGATGGCCGTAGAAATGGCTTTAAAGTTTGGCGATGGAATTCGTGTCAATGCCATTGCTCCTGGGTTTTTTATAGGAAAACAAAATAGAGACTTGTTGTTAAATAAAGACGGAAGCCTCACAGCACGAGGTGAAAAAATAATACGAAATACACCCATGCAGCGCTTTGGGGAAGCAGAGGAATTGAATGGTCCCATTCATTTTTTGTGTA
>JAQWHT010000087.1 GCA_029249225.1 Flavobacteriaceae bacterium | reverse complement strand
TAGGAGATTGAGAGATAGTGTTTACTCGAACTTTTTTGTCCTTACCAAAGAAGTACCCAAAGCTACGTGCTATGAATCCATGGGGAAGTATTGTGGCTCTTTCCTATGTAGCGGCACAAAGAACCTTTCCCAATTACAATGATATGGCAGATAATAAGGCCTATCTAGAGTCCATAGCACGTAGCTTTGGGTACTTCTTTGGTAAGGACAAAAAAGTTCGAGTAAACACTATCTCTCAATCTCCTACATTGACTACTGCTGGCAAAGGAGTTGCTGGCTTGGATGGATTTTTGAATTATGCTGAAAAAATGTCCCCTTTAGGTAATGCTACTGCTAAAGAATGTGCTGATTATACGGTATCCTTATTTTCGGACTATACCCGAAAAGTAACACTTCAGAATCTTTATCATGACGGTGGATTTTCCAACGTGGGAGTTAGTCAAGAAGTAATTGACGCAATCAGTCCAAACTCTTAACAAAGATTAGACGTTCCCCTGAGAGATGTTCACACAAGATAGAGGAATTGAAAAAGTAATAAAAAAACTCCCTAATAAAAGCCGTTTTAGATTTTTTCTTCTTTTTGTATTAATCTCCTTTACTTTTTGGACTAGTACCAAGCTTTCTAAAGAGTATCAGCTTGTTCAACCATTTATTGTGAATTGGACTGATGTACCTAATGGTGTTATATTATCTAAAGAGGTGGTAGAAATTAATTTAACTTTAAATTCTAGTGGTGTT
This sequence comes from Flavobacteriaceae bacterium, assembly GCA_029249225.1. GTDB lineage: Bacteria > Bacteroidota > Bacteroidia > Flavobacteriales > Flavobacteriaceae > MS024-2A. Next base: position 3,233 of record JAQWHT010000087.1, on the reverse strand, counting down.
GAAATTCTTTGGTATCGTTTATTCAATCGAGAATTAGAAGTGTCATTAAAAGGAGTAGATTTCTCCCCCCCAAACAGTGTATTAAATTTTGAAGAACTTTATTTTAACATACAACAACAGCTTTTAAATAGTAGTGAATTGATTCAAATCAGTCCTTCATTATATCCTCTCCAATACAGTAAAATGAGTTCAAAATGGATTTCTATCGCCCCTAAAACAAATATCAAATTAAGACCAGGGTATTTGGGTGAAGATGAAGTAAAGGCTATTCCAGACAGCATTTTAGTCCGTGGATCTCAAGCTATTTTAGATACCCTTCAAAAAATTTACACACTTCAATTCAATGACTCCGATGTTCATCAAAATATTGATCAAAACGTAGGATTACAATCTTTAAGTGGTCTACAGTATGACACAAATCAAATACGCTTGTTTTGGCCTGTTTTACAGTATTCTGAAAAAACTTTAAAAATTCCAATTCAGGTAATCAACCTACCGCAAGGGGTAAAGGTTAAATTATTTCCACCCCAAGCTACACTTAAGGCCACACTACCCCTTTCATTAGTAAATGCAGTTGAAGCGAATGATTTTACTATGGTAGTTGATTACAACGATATTTTAGAAGGTCAACCCTCGTCTTTACACTTAAGGCTGTTCAAACAACCTTCTTCTGTTAAAAAAACGATTTGGGAACCTGAAATAGTTAATTATTTAATAAGAAAATGAAAATTATTGGTTTAACAGGTGGTATAGGAAGTGGAAAATCAACTTTGTTGAAGTGGATTGAGTTAAAAGAAATCCCGTGTTTCCAATCGGATCAAGTTGGTAAGAATTTATTGGAAAATGAACTTAAACAAAAGGTAGTTGATTGTTTTGGTCTCCACCTCTATGAATCCGGTAAGCTGGACAGAGGGGAACTTGCTCAGATTGTCTTTAGCAACACTACAGCTCTTAAAAAACTAAATGATATTGTTCATCCTGCTGTTGCGATTGAATTCAAAAAATTCAAAGATGAAAACAAGACCAAACCAATGGTCGTAAAAGAATCTGCAATTTTATTTGAGTCTGGAATCTATAAGAGTTGTGATTTTATTATTTTAGTTTGTGCATCGATGGAAGAACGAGTTTTACGCGTAATGAAACGAGATGGAATGAGCAGAGCTGCTGTGCTAGAGAGAATGTCAAATCAATGGGATGATTCAAAGAAAAGAATATTAGCTGATTTTGTTATTGAAAATAACGACCTTGAATTTGCTGAACAGCAATTAGAATACCTTTTTGAAAAGGTTCTTTATGAAACAAAGGATTAACAAACAATTGGCATTTTTTTTGATTAAAAACATTGAAATTTGTGTTGTCAAAGAACAATATCTAATTTTCATTCTAAATTTCAACTTCTTTTTTAAATGAAAAAAACTTTATTTATTTCTCTTGTTAGCTTTATGATTGTCTCTATACTTGGTATAGTTGTACTTCAGGGCTATTGGATCTACTCTGCGTGGGAAGATAAAGAAGAAGAATTTTCCTTGGCTGTCCAGCAATCGTTACAATTAACTGCCGATGAGATACAAGAACGGGAATTGTCAGATTACATTGAGACTTATGAAAGTTTGATTGATTCACTAAAAACCCCTGACAATGCAAGTTTTGCAAATGTATTTTTATTCTTGGACGAGGATAATTCAAATAACCTTATTTCGTATTATGCTTATGGTATATTGGAAGAAGATTATAAAATCTCTCCCTATTTAGATCCTAAATTGGGTGATACAATTGATGTAGTAACTGATGTGAAGCAAGTTAAAAATACCACTATCATTAATAAAAGTGACGTTTTCGATAGGGAAAATAATATTGCAGCTTCCATAGAAAAAATTAAAACCATAGAACGAATGAATGTTGCGAATCAGCGTATTCGAAATACATTCAAAGATTATAGTACTAATACACCTATCCACAAACGACTCAATGCTCAAGAACTCGACTTTGTATTGAAGCGCCAATTCGACTCCAAAAAAATCATAACTCCTTATGAATTTGGTATTTACGACAATGGTCTTGCAACAAAAATTAAATCAAATAATTATATAGAGGAACAGCAAGGATTTCGATATTCAACTCCAATATTTAGAGATAATAATGGAATTGGACGTTATGAATTAGTGGTCTCTTTTCCAGAAAAGGATCAATATGTATTTTCTTCAATAATCGGTTTAGGAGGCTTAACTCTCTTCCTCACTCTTTTTGTAGTTTTTGTTTCCGCTAGCGCTCTTTATCAAATCATTCATCAAAAGAAAATTTCTGAAATAAAAACAGACTTCATCAACAACATGTCTCACGAGTTCAAAACTCCCATAGCTACAATTAATCTAGCTCTGGACGCCATTGGGAACCCAAAATCAAGATTGGTCCCTGAAAAGGTAGAGCGATATGTAAAGATGATTAGAGAAGAAAATAGTAGAATGCTCACTCAAGTAGAGAATGTTTTAAGAATATCTCAATTGGAACGAAGTAGAGATCCTATCAAGAAAGTCAAGGTGGATTTACATTCAATCATCGATGAAGCTATCAAGCACATTGAATTAATCTTAGCCGATAAGTCTGGATCTCTTTCAAAAAAATATTTGGCAAATGAAACACTAGTTTTTGGGAATAAAAGTCATTTGACGAACATCATCGTGAACCTTCTTGATAATGCGTTGAAATACTGTGAGAATAAGCCTAAAATTATTGTTGAAACCATTAATCATGACAATTTTTTAATCATTAAAATTAAAGACAACGGAATTGGAATGAACCCTGCAACTCAAAAGAAAGTTTTTGATAAGTTTTATCGTGCAACTTCTGGAAACATTCATAATGTCAAAGGGCACGGACTTGGTTTAGCCTATGTGAAAAAAATAATTGATTTCCACAAAGGGGAGATTAAATTAGAAAGTAAGTTAAACGAGGGAACTACATTTAGGATAGCCCTCCCCATTGATCAAAAATATTATTAACGCCTCATTAAAAGATTATGAAAAACAATAACAAAAAAATTTTAATCGTCGAGGATGATTCAAATTTTGGGAATATTTTAAAAGAATATTTAAGCTTAAATGATTACGATGTCATTCTCGCTAAAAATGGAATAGAGGGATTCGAGAAGTTTAAAAAAGAAGACTTTGATCTTTGTATTTTGGATGTCATGATGCCTTATAAGGATGGGTTAATAATATTTTTGATCAATGGGG
>JAQWHT010000106.1 GCA_029249225.1 Flavobacteriaceae bacterium | reverse complement strand
TCAACAAACCATTAGTGGACTAGTAACAGATGAAGCAGGAGTTCCGCTACCCGGAGCTACTGTAGTAGTAGATCAAACTAATGATGGAACTACAACGGATTTTGATGGGAATTACAGTATTTCCGCTTCCGATGGACAATCCATTTCTATTAGCTTTGTAGGCTATGAAACTTTAAGCATTGTCGTAGGTGACGGTGCAGATTACAATGTAAGTTTACAACAGGATTCACTTTTAGATGAGGTTGTAGTAACGGCTTTGGGTATCGAAAGAAACACAAAGGCTCTCGGATACTCCGTAACACAAGTTGGAGGAGAAGAGATTAATGAGATCAAATCTACCAACGCAATTAACGCCCTTCAAGGGAAAATTGCTGGGGTTCAGATTTCTGGAAATGCTGCTGGAGCCAAGGGTTCTACGCGAGTCATTATCCGGGGTAATAGCTCATTAAGTGGGAATAACATGCCTCTTTATGTGGTGGATGGAATTCCAATTGACAACACCAACTTAGGTTCTGCCGGAGTTTGGGGTGGAGCGGATGCTGGAGACGGTATTTCTGCCTTAAACCCAGATGAAATAGAATCTGTATCTGTACTTAAAGGGGGTGCTGCGGCAGCTCTTTACGGTTCTCGTGCCTCTAATGGTGTGATCTTAATCACAACCAAAAAAGGGACAGGAGTAGAAGGAATTCAAGTTGAAGTGACTAGTTCGGTTCAGTTTGATGATATTAAAAATGATCCGTACGATCCACAAACCACTTATGGTCAAGGACGGGATTATTCAACAAATTCTGATACCGTAGACACCTATGCAAACTGGGGTATTCCACTAAACGGTTCAAGTGTTGAGCAGTGGGACGGTGTTTCAAGACCCTATTCGTATAAAGGAAACAATCTTGAGAAGTTTTATTCAGGAGGTGAAACATACATCAATACGGTTGCTGTTTCTTCTTCTAGTCAGACTGGAAACGTACGGATGTCGTATTCCAATCTTCAAAACAAAGATATCATTCCAAATTCTACGCTAGACCGGAATACATTTGGTATAAATGCCAATCAAAAAATTGGAAAATTTAGCGCCGATGTAAATTTGAAATATATTAATGACGATGCGATTGGAGCTCCTAGACTTTCGGATTCTCCTGGAAACGCAAACTTTGGTATTCGTTTGTTTGCACCCTCTATTGATGTTAATGACATGTTAGGTGCGGGTGGTTTAGGTACGAACGAAGATGGAACTGAGTTTAGAACCAGTGACAATACTTTTTCTCAAAACCCTTGGTTTGCTGCATGGCAGTATTTTGACAATTCTGTCAAAGAACGTGTGATTGGATCTGCTTCTGTACGTTGGGACATTACCGACTTTCTTTATGCAAAGGGACGTTTTGGTATTGACCGATACGACTTTGGTAGAACTAGTGGTACACCTTATGGAACTGCATACCAACCTTTGGGAAGTATGTCTGAGTCTAAGTTGACACGCCAACAGCGAGATGCAGACCTTTTCCTAGGGACAGATAACTTGAAGATTGTAGATGATCTTTCTGTTACGGCATTTGTTGGGGTTAACCAAAACTACGTAAACTCAGAAAGCGTAAGTGCAAGCGGGTCTCAATTTATTGTGCCATTCTTGTACAACGTTAAAAACACTCAGAATCAAGGAAATGGTTATGGCTTCAATGAGCGTCAGATCAATTCGGTATACGGTTCTGCAGAGATCGGATATAAAGACGCAATTTTCTTAAATGTTACGGCTAGAAATGATTGGTTCTCTACGCTTTCATTAGCAGGGAAAGAAGCACCGAATGATGACTTGTATACTTCGGCTTCACTTTCTGTAGTGCTTTCTGATCTATTAGAACTACCCGAAGTCATTTCATTTGCTAAATTGAGAGCAGGTTATTCTCAGGTAGCAGGGGGTGCAGGAAATCCGTACCGACTGAATTTGACATATTCTATCGTAGATCAAGGACACCAAGGGGCTTCGTTAGGAAGAATTTCCAATGGTTCAATTCCAAACTCAGAAATCACTCCATTTGAAAAGAATGAAACTGAGATTGGTCTTGATTTAAGATTATTTGACAATCGTTTTTCTGTTGACTTTACGTATTATGACAACGAAACCGACGGTGATATCGTAGGAGTAAGTGCTTCTCCAACCTCTGGGTATGGAAGTGCACTTGCAAATTTAGGGGTGATCACAAACGAAGGAGTCGAGCTTCTGATCAATGCAAATGCAGTTCGGTCTGATGATTTTGATTTGAATTTCACTTTCAACTACGCAAACAACACCTCTGAAATTGTTTCTACAAACGATGCAGGAACGAACCTTTCTCTGGATGAACCTCGTTCTAGAAACCTTCGTGTAACTCACATTGTGGGAGAACAGTATGGTGCTCTTTTTGGAACTTCATACAACCGAGACAGTCAAGGAAGAATCATTCACGATATTGAAGCAGACGGTACACCGATCCCTCAAGTAGGGCCAAGAAAAATTCTTGGATTTGGAGTATCTCCAGTTTCTCTAGGGTTTGGATCTAACATGAGATATAAAAACCTTTCTTTAAGCTTCTTGATCGAAGGAAAAAATGGAGGTCAAATGTTCTCAGGAACCAACGCTTTGGCAAAATACTTTGGTGCGCACAAAGCCACTATCGATGCCGATGGTCGTGAAAATGGATTCACAGTATCTGGAGTGGATGCTAATGGTAGTACCTTTACAACCACCATTGCGCCAGACCGTATCGAAGACTACTGGAGAAGAACCTATCAAATCGCAGAAGAAGCAATTTATGATTCAAATTACTTAAGACTTCGCCAAGTGAGCTTGGGATACAGAATCCCAGGGGATGTACTCGAAAATACATTTATTTCAAGTGCGCGAGTCTCGCTGATAGGGAGAAACCTATTCCTTTTATCTAACAGTGTTGAAAATGTTGATCCAGAGTCTGGATATAACGTTTCCAATTCACAAGGTTTAGAATGGTTCGGAATGCCCGTACCTAGAAGTTTAGGTCTCAACGTAAACCTTAAATTTTAATTGAAATGAAGAAAATATATTTAGTACTTATCGTATTTAGTTTAGTCTTAACCGGATGTGATTTTGACAAAGGTTTTGAAGAAATGAATGTGGACCCAACGAAAGCTGCACAGCTCGATGTAAACAATAAGTTTGCGTCGGTCTTTTTAAGAACTTCCGGTGGGCGTTATGAAAACTGGAGGGCTAGTTTAATCTATTCTTCACAGATTGTTCAACACATGTCCTCTACAGCAACTTATTGGACTGGGAATTTTTATACCTTAAACCAAGGATATTCTACCTCATTATTTGACAGAGGGTATCCCGAACAGGTAAAAGAAATTGAAGACATCATCTATCAACTTTCAGAAGAAGGGGTGTCTGATACCCAAATGGGAGTGGCTAGAATCTGGCGTGCTTTTATATACCACCGTCTTACAGATTTATACGGTGATATTCCTTATTCTGAAGCAGGTAAAGGCTTCATTGAAGGTATTTTAAAGCCAGCTTATGATTCACAAGAAGCCATCTACATGGACATGCTTGCTGAAATTGAAGGCGGAATTGCTCAGTTAGGCGCTAACACTTTAGGCGGCTCTGACCTTATCTTCCAAGGTGATGTGGACAAATGGAGAAAGTTTGGTAACTCTTTGATGTTGCGTTTGGCAATGCGATTGACAAAAGCCGACGCTGCTACTGCTCAAGCATGGGCTCAAAAAGCGATCAGCGGAGGAACCATGGCATCGAATGATGATATTGCCTATATCCAACATACCAATGGACCTGCAGGGATCAACAGAAACGGTCACGGTGAGGTGTTTGACGCTGATGGAAACATGAGAATTTCAAAAACCTTTATGGAGTTCTTACAAAATGGAAACGATCCGAGGTTGCCTATTTTAGCTGCTAGAAGAAGTGACGGTAGTACTGCTGCTGCAGACTTATTCGGAATGCCCAACGGACTTACTGGTGGAGCATTGGAAGCAAAGTATGGTACGGAAAGTAGCTACTACGCAGAACCCAATAGAGCTGTTCTCGGTGGATTTGACGCTCCGATGGTTTTTCAAACCTTTGCGGAAGTTGAATTCTTGAAAGCAGAGGCAGCACAAAGAGGTTGGCATTCGGGAAGCGTGGAAACCCATTATAACAATGGTGTTAAAGCAGCAATGCAAATGTTGAGTTCACTCTATCCTAATGCAGCAGCTGTTAGCGATGCACAGGTGAGTGATTATCTTGCAGCAAACCCGTTAAACACTTCAAGTCCTATGGAAATGATCCATACGCAGTATTGGGCAGCTACATTCTTAAATGAATACGAAGCCTTTGCAAATTGGAGAAGAACTGGATTTCCAACACTTCAGCCTTTTGGTGGAGAAGCTGTTTACCCAGGGAACGAAACCAATGGTGAGATTCCTAGAAGAATGATTTATCCTAATAGTGAGGAGAGTACAAATCCTGAAAACTATGCAGCTGCCGTGAGCAGACAAGGACCCAATACGCTTACTACAAGAGTTTGGTGGGATAAATAATTCGGGAGTTCCGTTTATTTATAATTTATTTTTAAATTTGAAAAGGTGGTCTTTAAAAACCACCTTTTCTTTATTATGTGTGGACCCAAAAGCATTCTTTTTTTATTCGTATTGTTGGCTTTTCCACTTAGAGGTCAAAAGTTCGAATTAATCGCACCAAAAAAAAGCGGTATTACTTTTGAAAATACCCTGCGTGAGACGCCTAAAGAAAACATCATTACGTATGAGTACTTTTATAATGGTGGAGGTGTAGCTGCGGGAGATTTAAATAACGATGGCTTAACCGATTTGATCTTTACTTCAAATCAGGATCAATCGCGTATCTATCTCAATACAGGACAACTTCAATTTGAAGAGATCACCGCGCGAACGGGTATCAACAATCAAAATGGATGGAAAACAGGAATTGCACTTGCTGATGTCAATAATGACGGCTGGTTGGACATCTATATTTCCCACTCGGGAAATTATTCAAAAAATAACAGAAGAAACAAGCTCTACATCAACCAAAAAGATTTGACCTTTAAAGAAGAGGCAAAAAAATACGGTATAGACGATTTTGGATATACCTCCCAAGCTGCCTTTTTTGATTATGACAAGGATGGAGATTTAGATTTATTTGTCTTAAACCACAATACTAAACTTTTTAGAAACTTTGATGCGGCCTACGCAAAAACACAACAAGATGATGATGCCGGTGACCGGCTTTATGAAAACACAGGCAATGGGTTTGTGGACGTAACCCTAAAAGCAGGGATTTTATCCAATCCAATTGGATATGGACTGGGTGTAGTAGTTACAGATACGAACAATGACGGCTGGCCCGATTTTTATGTGTCTAACGATTATGTAGAAGAGGACTATCTGTACATCAACAATCAAGACGGTACTTTTAGTAACCTACTCAAAGAACAAATGTCTTGTATCTCCAATTTTTCCATGGGGGTAGATGCTGGAGACATCAACAATGATGGCTTATTAGATCTCATCACTTTGGACATGCTTCCTCAAGACAACAAGCGCCAAAAATTATTGTATGCACCAGACAATTTTGAACTTTACAACAATATGGTGGACAATGGATTCCATCATCAGTCCATGCGAAATATGTTACAACTCAATAACGGAAATGGAACCTTTAGCGATATTGGACAACTAGCAGGTATTTCAAGTACAGATTGGAGTTGGGCACCTTTACTAGCCGATTTTAATAACGATGGTTTGATAGACCTCTACATTACCAATGGATATGGGAGGGATATGATCAACCGGGATGTGATGAAATTTTACATTGACGAACGGGTCAAGTTTATAGAAGGGAACTCCGATAAAAAAATGTTTGAAGCCCTACAAGGAATTCAATCAACTCCTTTACAGAACTATTTTTACCTCAATAAGGGAAATTTGACTTTTGAAGACAAGACACAGGAAGCAGGATTTCAAGGAACCGATTTTTCGCATGGTGCTATTTATTCAGACTTGGATAACGATGGAGATCTTGAAATCGTAGTCAATTGTATGAATGCTCCTGCTAAAGTATTTAAAAACCTATCTCGAGAAACCGCGTCAGCATCAAATTATATAAGAGTAAAATTGACTCAGGAAAACAAAAATATCTTTGCTATAGGTTCAAAAATCACCGTGTTTACTTCTGGAGGGGAAAAGCTCGTTCGAGAGCTAACGCCAACTCATGGGTTTCAATCCTCTGTCCTAGAACCACTCCACTTTGGTTTAGGAAATCAAAAAGTGGATTCCCTACAAATCCAGTGGAACGATCGCACTGTTCAAACCCTAAAAGAAGGACTTCCGTTCAACGGATTTATTGAAGTCCAAAAAGAAAGCACACGCTTGGCTAAAAGGGAAACGAGCAAGCCCCTGTTTTCCGTTCAATACGATACGATAAACCAACCGCATAAGGAATTGCTGGTCAATGATTTTAAAGTACAACCTTTACTGCCGTATATGATTTCTTACCACGGGCCAAAAATTAAAAAAGTGGACTTGAATCAGGATGGCTTAGACGATCTGTTTTTTACGAGTTCTGAAGGGCAAGCCCCTGCGCTACTACTTCAAAAAACGGACGGCACCTTTGTCAAATCCGATCAGCCTCACTTGGAAGCTTCCAGTTATTACGAGGATACCAATGCTGCATTTTTTGATGCAGATGGAGACGGAGATTTGGATCTTTATGTCGTCTCTGGAGGCTATGGTGCTCCCGATGCAGGAATCGCTCTAGAGGATCGATTTTATACGAATGCAAATGGGGTTTTTACCCCTTCTGAAACCTTACCTAAGGACACCCAAGTGGGCTCTGTAGCTGTCCCATGGGATTTTGATCAAGATGGCGACCTTGATCTTTTTGTAGGTACACGTGTCAAACAATCCGAGTTTCCCAAAGGGGCCCCTTCCTTAATCCTTTCAAACGACGGTCAAGGAAATTTTAGACAAATTAAAATCCCTTATTTTGATCGTGTTACCGACGCTCTACTAGCCGATTTTGATGGGGATCAAATCAAAGAATTACTGGTTCTAGGAGATTGGACCCATCCCAAAATCTTTGGATTTCGAAATCGTGCATTTGTAGATCTTACCGAAACGTTCTTTTCTGAAAACTTGTCAGGTTGGTGGAATACCGTAAAATCAGATGATATAGATGGCGACGGTGACTTAGATCTTGTAATGGGAAATTGGGGAACTAACAATCAGTTCAAGCCTTCTGCGGAGCAACCGATGGAACTTTTTTATGGAGACTTCGACAACAACGGTTATATCGACCCAATTTGGTGTTACTACATCAAAGGAGTTTCTTATCCCTTTGTGTTAAAAGATGAACTTACAGATCAAATCGTGTCTTTGCGCAAAAAGTTTGTGACTTATGAATCTTATTCTGACATGACCTTGGAAGAGATTCTCCCAGAACCACAAGTAAAAAATTCCCCAAAATGCAGTACCGATTTTTTGGAGACCACTTGGTTTGAAAATAAAAACGGAAAATTCACAAGACGAAAGTTACCGATCGAGGCCAATATTTCGTCAGTACACGCTATCAGTATACACGATTATGATCAGGATGGGAACAAAGATATTTTCCTTGCGGGTAATGTGCCTTATAATCGGGTGCGTATCGGACGAAGAGAAACCTCCTTTGGAGTGTACTTGAGTGGTGACGGAAAGGGAAACTTTACCTATCTTCCCAACTGGAAGACGGATCTTGCTGTTCACGGTTCCGTAAGAGCTTTAGAGATAATTCAAGCTAAAGAACAACAAAAACTAGTTGTTGGGATTAACAATTCAAAACCAATAATCATAACTGTTAAAAATGAGTAAAGTAGTAAGAAAGACCTTCCTCCTTTTTTTATTTGCACTGTTTTTTCAGTCCCATCTGAGTTTTGGTCAACGCTCCAAGTCGAAGGCCTACATTGCAGACCTCAAAGCGATAACGGACATTATGGTGTATGATGTAACTTCTCCTGTAGCAGCAGCACGCTATTACGCTTACAGTACTTTGGCTTCCTATGAAATTCTTACGCTTCAAGAAAACGAGAAGTATCCTAGTTTTTTTGCCATTTTTCAAAGACCTCTAAAAGATCCGCTTCCCCAACGTGTCCAGTTGAAAAATGAGGCTGCAGCATACCGCTATGCATTGCTATTTTCAGCGTCAAAATTATTGCCCTCAGGAAAGAAACTCATCCCAAGAATTGAATCTTTAAAACAAGAATTGGAAGAAAAAGAAATGCTTTTTATAGAACAAATGGCCCAAACCGTTATAGAGTATGCAAATCAGGACGGCTTTTTACAACTCAACAACTTAAAACGCTATACGCCTAAAAGAGGTCCTGCGTTTTGGCAACCCACCAAGCCGGCATATATGGCGCCAGTGGAGCCCAATTGGAATAGTTTAACACCTTTTTTTTTAAAATCTGCCGATCAATTTTTGACCAAACCTCCCGTCCAATACGACCTCAATCCTGCCTCTGACTTTTACAAACTCCTGTTGGAGGTTAAAGAAGTGACAGATGAAAATGACGAAGAAAAGAATGAGATTGCTGCTTTTTGGGACTGTAACCCGTATGCGATCTCTCAAATTGGACATCTGGAATTTGGATTAAAAAAAATATCTCCAGGGGGACACTGGATGGGTATTGCGGGTATCGCAGCACTCAAAGCGCGATTGAACCTCAATAAAACCATTTTCACACACACCCTCCTAGCACTGGTCCTGCACGATGCCTTCATCGCCTGTTGGGATGAAAAGTACCGCTCGGATAGGGTGCGGCCAGAAACCGTAATTAACCGTCATCTTGACAAGAGATGGAATCCTTTACTTCAAACCCCTCCCTTCCCAGAATATGTATCCGGTCACAGCGTGGTTTCCTCTGCTTCAGCAGAAATTTTGACACTAATTTTTGGACCAAATTTTAGTTTTAGAGACACTACCGAAAAGGAATTTGGACTAAAAACAAGAAGTTACAAATCCTTTAACCAAGCTGCAGAAGAAGCCTGTATTTCAAGACTCTATGGAGGAATTCACTACAGAGATGCCATTGATGAAGGTGTAGAACAGGGAAAAAAAGTAGCTTCTTTTATCATAGCCAAAACCAAAGCTCATTTCCCCTACTAATTAAAATAGGATCAAAATCCTTGACTTCCTTATTATTTATAACGAGTACACCAATCCGTTGAACTCTTGGTCTGAAAGTCGTCGTCAAGATTTATTTTATAACGAAAGTCTGTCGTGTCTGGATTGAATTCCAATTCGGAAACCACAATCAATTCTCTTGAACACTCCTCCTGACAAAAACAAAAAATAAGATCTTGTTCATTCAATCCCGACAAATGATAAGCGATTTGACTACCACCACCAGTATTTTCATTGGTCAGGGTTATATAACTTACAGGTTCAAATACAACATCACCTGGTGTGTAATTTATTTCATCAGAGGCACAGGAAACCAGCAATAAGCAAAAGAGTAACTTTTTCAATTTTTTTTTCTTCTAAATTAAGGGATGTTTCTGACTTTCCCTAATTTGATCTTTTGTATAAATTATTACTTTTTTTAATCTTCTATTTTGGTTCAGAAAGCAGTAAATTAGTGAAGGGAAAAATAAGATTTTTATGAAACCAAAACTACAGTTGAGCTACTCTTGGGTTTTGATTTTAGCGTTTACCACATTCATTTTAGGAAGTTGCACTACTTCTAAGATCCACACAACCCAAGTTTTAGTCATTGGAGGAGGGACAGCAGGAACAGCAGCTGCGATCAGTAGTGCACGTACGGGTGTAGCTACGCTCTTGCTGAATGACACCCCTTGGTTGGGTGGCATGCTCACTGCTGCTGGGGTAAGTGCGGTGGACGGAAACACCAAACTACTTTCTGGGTTTTGGGGAGAGTTTAGAGATAGCTTGTTAGGGCGTTATGGAAGCCCTGAAGCACTTAAAACGGGTTGGGTGAGTAATCATATGTTTGAACCAGCTGTAGGAGCGGAAATCTTCTTAAATACAGTACAAAATGAACCCAAACTAAGCCTTTGGATGGATACCCATTGGAAAACCGTCGAAAAGCAAGCCGAGGGTTGGTTGGTTACAGCACTGAAAGGAGATCAACAAATTCAAATTTTAGCTGATCAACTTATTGACGCTACTGAATTGGGAGACGTTGCTAAAGCGATAGGGGTTCCTTATGAAATAGGGATGGATTCACGTGATCGCTTTGGGGAAGCAATTGCCCCTGAAAAGGAAAACCAGATCATTCAAGACCTTACCTTCGTTCTTATTTTAGAGGAATTTGACGAACCAGTGACTTTAGAAAAACCACCTGGATACGATCCTTCTGAATTTTATTGTGCCACTGCAAATGAAAAATGTAAAGAAGAAATGAAGCGTATTTTATGGCCTAAGGAACAAATGATCACCTATGGGAAACTTCCCAACAAAAAATACATGATCAATTGGCCCATCAATGGAAATGACTTTTATGCCAATGGAATTGAGTCGAGCTTCGAGGAACGTCAAGTGCTTTATGAGCAAGCCAAACTAAAATCAAAACAGTTTCTGTATTACCTTCAAACGGAGCTTGGGTTTACCCACCTAGGAATTTCCAAAATAGAATTTCCCACTTCGGACGGTTTTCCCTTTATTCCGTATCACAGAGAATCACGAAGAATTCACGGAGTAACTAGTCTAAATATAAATCATTTGGCAAAACCTTACGAACAAGAAGAGCCCTTGTACAAAACGGGTATTGCAGTAGGGGATTATCCCGTGGATCATCATCACGAAGCCCATCCCCAAGCCAAAGAATTACCCGAGCTTCATTTTTATCCGGTACCCTCGTACAACATTCCTTTAGGATGTTTGATCCCAAAAGAGACAGATCATTTCCTAGTCACCGAAAAATC
>JAQWHT010000102.1 GCA_029249225.1 Flavobacteriaceae bacterium | reverse complement strand
ATGCATGTCCATTTAATGATAACAGGGCACTCGGATTACAGTTATTGGGATAAAACCTATCTGCCAATTTTTGAAAATGTTATAATGCCAGCATCTGCTCACCAGCTTTTACTCGCGGGAGTAACAAGCGCACGTGATCTAGGTGGTCCACTAGAAGCTAGTTTGGCCGTTCGAGATGGGATTAACAAAGGAACACTTCCTGGCCCCACAATGTACATGAGTGGGCCATTTATTCAAAAAGAACCTTATCCGGGTACTGAAGATTTTCGATGGGGTATAGATGGAGTAAAAGATGCTCGAGCCAAGGTACTTAAACTTGCTAAAGCAGGTGTAGATTGCATTAAACTCATTGATCAAGATCAAATGACTTTTGAGGAAATAAAAGCAGTAGTAGATGAAGCACATAAAAACAACTTAAAAGTTGTAGCCCATTCTCATCGCCCTGAAGAAATTAGACTCGGCGTGAGAGCTGGAGTTGATAATTTTGAGCACACTGGCCTTTCCTCTTCTCCTGCTTATCCAGATGATGTAATGGATTTAATTAAAGAACGAACAGCTAAAATGAACATTGGACCATTATACTGGACACCTACTATTGAGGTACTTTTTAACCATGACTATGTGGTCAATAATCCAGAGAGTTTAGATAACGAAAGCTGGCATTTAGATTTACCTGATTCTATTGTGCAGGACATCAAAAATTCAATAAAAAAACCAGGTGAACTGCCTTATTTTCAATTAACCTCAATTCGAAAGCCTACTTTGAAAACAAAATTCAATCAATTAAAAAATGCAGGGGTGGTGATGATGATAGGAACCGATAGTGGAGTGCCTATGAAATTTCATTCGCAAAGCACTTGGAATGAATTGGACATATGGGTTCGTGAACTCAATGTAAGTCCTTTAGAAGCAATAAAATCTGCAACCTATTGGCCCTCGAAATTTATGGGAGTTGAAGAAAAAGTTGGGACGGTTTCCCAAGGAAAACAAGCTGACATTATTGCTGTAAAAGGCGACGTATTACGCTATATCTCATTACTTCAGAATGTTGACTTTGTAATGAAAAAAGGGACTGTATATGTAAACCAATGA
Organism: Flavobacteriaceae bacterium; assembly: GCA_029249225.1. Taxonomy (GTDB): domain Bacteria; phylum Bacteroidota; class Bacteroidia; order Flavobacteriales; family Flavobacteriaceae; genus MS024-2A. Next base: position 4,693 of record JAQWHT010000102.1, on the reverse strand, counting down.
TCCAATTACTCTAACAATTCAAAACTTGAATTTTTGATTTGCTGAATTTGAGAAGAGTCCCCAGTCATTTCCCATTTCCCAAGAGAAACAGGAATATTACCCATCGAATTAAGGCTGTCCATAAACCCCTTAACGGAGAACGTTTCACTGTTTTGTTTTGCAGCCTCCATCATCATAGATTCAATAAGATACTTCCCTGTGATATAGCTTGTCCCGTATCCTGGTTGTCTCAAATACAGGTGTTGTTCAAAAATAAGTAACTCTTTTTCGGTTTTCATCCACCCCCGTGGAGTATACTCTGAATGAATTGTTCCTGCTTCTTCCATCGTCATCATATTCGCATGGGCATACAGTGAACCCAGTCCTCTAGCGGCTCTTTGTGCAATTAAAATATAAACAATTTCTCGAGCACGAGGATTCTCATCGTATAATCCTGCATGCATGAACAGTTCTTCAACAGCTGTAGCTAAGCCTTCATTTCTTGAATCAAAAATATTGTAGAGCAGAGCGTTCTTTCTTATGGGATTTGGATTCGGTTCTTCAATCATTCGCTCTAGCTCAAACCAATGATAAAAATGAGAAAACAAGGGCTTGGGATCTAAATGAGCAGTAATCCAAAAGAAATTTCGTTTTTCATATGGGATGTACTCCCCTAAGTGAGGCTTCAAAGCCTTTACAAAATAAGGTTTAACAGTTACTATGTCATTCTGCCTTAAAAAATCAATTAATTCTGTTGCCGCCTTTTCCGCAAGGGATGCATAGGCTTCAGGAGAATCCGCAGGATTTAACTCTGGTAAATTTCGATTGCGGTGTTCTTCTAATTTTAAAGAAGTCCAAGCTCTTGACAATTCTCTTTTTAATAAAAGTACCTCATCTTCCCAACTCAAAGGAACAAGATGAACATTTTGTTGATACCATGTATAATTCTCTTTACCTATTCCTGAGGGTCCATTTTTGTTTGTTGCCTCTTGTTTTAACCAACTTACAAAAGCATCTGTAGCGTTTATTGCTTTGTTAATCGATTTTACAAGAGAGCGGTTCTTAACTACTGAAGGTTTAGATAGAAGCTCTTCTAGAATTAATGATTGATCTTGAATATCTCGAATCCCAGCAATCCATAAATCCTTCGCATTTCCTGTCAGATTTAATTTTGCCTGATTGTTTAATTTTGGGATTACATCCAATGAAGCGATCAATTCCTTTTGGCTACTGGCATCAAGAGGAAACTGATATTGCCATAATTCGATAAGAGCGTGGTGCGTTGGACCTTCATGAGCAGGGACATCACTCTTATATGTCCAAATGGTTTTATAAAATGATGGATCTCGTTCCCAAGATTTTAAAATTTTAGTATTGAATTCATAACCGTTCATTTCAGCCCACAGCAAATACCAATCAACCTGCTCAGAATCAGTCCAGTTCTCCTTTGGCATATTTTGTAGTCTATTTCTCAAAGTTTGAAAAGATTCTTCTCTTTTTTCAAATGCAGATGTTGAATAATCAGGGACCCCTTCAATAAATGGCGGTACTTCAAACTCACGCCAATCATTGTACAAGTCGACTAATTCCGGTTGAGTAATCTGCTCCCTAGACTGTCCCAAAAGAAATTGAATGGAAAAAAGACCGGTAAGAAGTAACATTGATACTTTATATTTATTAAAATTATTCATCATTTAGTATTGTTTGTAAATCTTGTAGTGAACCGACAATAAATAAATGTATTAAAATTAAACTACATTATATTTACTTGGACATATCTCATTTTATCATGCAAAAGTTTTCACTTCTTATTTTCTTCATTTCCATTTCTCTTTATCCACAAGACTTAGAATTAAAAACATTAAAAAACTTAAAAATAAGAAATATTGGTCCTGCCAACATGAGTGGCCGTATTACTTCTATTGATGTTGCGATTTCTAATCCTAAGTTAATTTTTATTGGGGCTGCTTCAGGGGGGGTTTGGAAATCAGAAAATGGAGGAACTTCCTGGAAAGCAATTTTTGATGACCAACCTACACAAAATATTGGAGCCCTGGCAATTCAACAAAGCAATCCTGATATTATTTGGGTGGGAACTGGTGAGGGGAATCCCAGAAACTCTATGAATCTTGGAATGGGTATTTTTAAATCCGAAGATGGAGGGAAAACGTGGAGTCACATGGGACTAAAAAACACCAAAACCATTCATCGAATTCTCATAGATCCTCAAGATGAAAACACACTATATGTTGGTGCTATGGGAGATCCATTTACAAAAAATGAACATAGAGGTCTTTATAAAACTAAGGATGGAGGTCAAACTTGGTCCAAAATACTTTACAGCAACAATTCTTCAGGTATTGGTGATTTGGTGATGGATCCGAATAACCCAAATAAAATTTTTGCAGCACTTTATGACCATCACAGAACTCCCTATTCATTTGTTTCTGGAGGATCTGGATCAGGTTTATACACTACAATAAATGGTGGTAAAACTTGGCAAAAAATTGGTCCAGAAAATGGAATTTCAAATGGTGAACTGGGTAGAATCGGAATTGCAATTGCACCAAGCAATCCAGAGAGAGTCTATGCTAAAATTGAGGCAACTAAAAATGCACTTTACAGAAGCGATGATGGAGGAGAATCTTGGAAAGTTATCAATGACAATCCAAAATTTACCAATAATAGACCTTTTTATTTTCAAGATTTAGCGGTTGATACACAAAATCCAGATCGGTTATATAATATCTACCAACCTTTATCAGTAAGTTATGATGGAGGAAAATCTTTTGACCCTACACCCATGATCCCAGCTGATGAAACCAAAGGAATACATGCTGATTTTCATGCAATGTGGATAAATCCTGAAGATGCTGAACACTTTATTATTGGCGGTGACGGTGGATTAGGAATAACCTATGATCATGGTAGAAGTTGGTATTTCCCTGAAACTATTCCAGTAGCTCAATTTTATCAAATTAACGTAGATTATGATACCCCCTTTAATGTATACGGGGGGATGCAAGATAACGGAAACTGGTCTGGGCCAGCTTACACATGGAAAAGAGGAGGGATCAGAACCCTTTATTGGCAATATTTAGTTGGTGGAGATGGTTTTTATATAGCCCCGGATAAAGAAAACTCTCGCTTTGGCTACGGTACTTCCCAAAATGGAGATCTTTATCGATATGATAAAGTAAGTGGGTATTATCAAAGTATCGCACCACAATCTAAAGAGGAGAAAACTCCCTTACGTTTTAACTGGAATGCAGGTTTCGCGAAAGATCCTTTTAATTCTAAAGGAGTATACTACGGCTCTCAGTTTGTGCACAAATCCATAGACCAAGGGGCCAATTGGGAGGTTATTTCCCCAGATCTAACAACAAATAACACTGACTATCAAAAAAGAGATTATGGAGGTTTAACACTCGATATTTCAGGTGCTGAAAATTACACTAGCATACTTGCTATAGCACCAAGTCACCTCAATCAAAAAATAATATGGGTAGGTACAGACGATGGACAGGTTCAATTAACTAAAGATGGGGGGAGAAATTGGGAGAATCTTACCTTACATATAGATGGTCTTCCAAAAGAATCTTGGATTGCAAGAATTCATGCCTCAAGATATGAGGAAGGGACTGCTTGGGTTATCGCAAATAATTACCGTAAAGGTGACTACAGTCCTTACCTTTTTAGAACGACAGATTATGGAAAACATTGGACCTCTGTTGTTGACAATACAAAGGTAAAGGGATATACACTTTCATTTATACAAGACCCCATAGAAAAAAAGCTATTATTCTTAGGAACTGAAAATGGCTTATGGATGAGCAGTAATGAGGGGACTAGTTGGAAGCAAATCAAAAATGGCTTCCCTTCAGTTTCAACTATGGATTTAGTAATTCAAGAAAAAGAATCTGCATTGGTAATTGGAACTTTTGGAAGAGCTCTATGGGTTATAGACGACTTGATAAGTTTGAGAGCAATTATTGCTCATAAATCAAAGGATAAATTAATTCCTCTACCCTTAAACGATATTGTTCAAGTTAAAGGGTTATTCATCGCGCCTCCAGGAAATATTTGGTCGGGTTTTCATACAACTTTTGAAGGTGAAAATCGAGCTTTTCAAAAAGCAGAGATCCCCTTTTTTATCAATGAAGCTATCTCTCCTTTGGACTCTATTGCAGCAGTTATTAAAAATAACAAAGGAAGTGTTATCAACACTCTAATCAAAAGAAAATTAACTCACGGGCTCAATTACATCAGCTGGAAATTGGATGAGAATTCGACATTACTTCCTGGTTTATGGGTCAATGAGGAATCAAGAGGAATTCCTGTTTTACCGGGTGAATACACCGCTGAGTTGAGTTATAAAAACGAAATAAAATCAATTCCAATAAATGTTATTTCTGATCCTCGATTTGAAATTGAACAAGAGGTAGATCAAACGCTATATTCCTATCAAAAAAGTGTTGAAGAACAAGTTCAGCGTCTGGCAAAACTTTTAAAAAATCTTGAACGTTTGGAAAAAATAACGCAAAATGTTGAAATTACAGACCTACCCGTACTGTTTTTAAATGGACTTAAAACTGTTCAATTGAGCGGAAGAGATAAACCCCTAAATCGTCAGGTAGGAGCATGGCAAAGCAACAAAATAACTCCTCACAGTGTGCTGAAGAATGCTATAAATTTTTCTAAGGCACGACTTACT
>JAQWHT010000078.1 GCA_029249225.1 Flavobacteriaceae bacterium | reverse complement strand
AGCTATAGGGTATAGTCTTGATGAATTAGATAATCAGATTACCAAGTCTACTTCAGCCTTGTTTGAACCAACGCTAGATTATGTTATTGTTAAAATCCCACGATGGAATTTTGATAAATTTGAAGGTTCAGATCGTACTTTAGGCTTGCAGATGAAGGCTGTTGGAGAGGTTATGGGTATAGGTCGTTCCTTTCAAGAAGCCCTACATAAAGCCACACAATCACTTGAGGTTAAAAGAAATGGTTTAGGTGCCGATGGCAAAGGATTAAAGGAATACGATCAAATCATTCATAAATTAACGCATGCGAGTTGGGATCGTGTATTTGTCATTTATGACGCCATTCAAATAGGAATTCCCCTTAAACGCATCCACGAAATCACAAAAATTGACCTGTGGTTTTTAAGACAATACGAAGAACTGAATTTACTTGAACAAGAAATTTCGACCTTCAATATTGATACGATTAACTCCGCTCTTCTACTTGAAGCTAAACAAAAAGGATTTGCTGATAGACAGGTGGCACACATGCTCAGTTGTCTCGAAAGTCAAGTCTATAAAAAAAGAAATGATTTTGGAATCCAGAGAGTTTATAAATTAGTAGATACTTGTGCAGCAGAATTTGCAGCACAGACACCTTACTATTATTCTACCTTTGAGGCTCAAATTGAAAAGAAAGGGGGAGCACCCTACTGTGACAATGAAAGTAAAGTGACTGATCGTAAAAAGATCGTAGTTCTCGGCTCTGGACCAAACAGAATTGGTCAAGGAATTGAATTTGATTATTGTTGTGTCCATGGAGTATTAGCAGCAAGTGAGTGCGATTTTGAAACTATCATGATCAATTGTAATCCCGAAACTGTTTCAACAGATTTTGATGTTGCTGATAAACTTTATTTTGAACCTGTGTTTTGGGAGCATATTTTTGATATAATACAGCATGAAAAACCCGAGGGAGTCATAGTACAATTAGGCGGCCAAACTGCACTTAAGTTAGCAGAAAAACTGGATCGTTATGGAATTAAAATAATTGGCACAAGCTATCAATCACTTGATTTAGCTGAAGATCGGGGAAGTTTTTCTACACTTTTAAAAGAAAATGATATTCCTTATCCAGAATTTGGTGTGGCTCAGACTGCTGATCAAGCCCTACAACTCGCTGATGAGCTTGATTTTCCAATCTTAGTAAGACCATCATATGTATTAGGGGGTCAGGGTATGAAGATAGTGATCAACAAAGAAGATTTAGAGGCTCATGTTGTCGATTTACTCCTAAAAATTCCAAACAATAAATTGTTGTTAGATCATTATTTAGACGGGGCTATAGAATGTGAAGCAGATGCCATTTGTGATGGAGATCAAGTCTATATCATTGGAATAATGGAGCATATCGAGCCCTGTGGAATTCATTCAGGAGACTCCAATGCCACTTTACCTGTATTTAATTTGGGTGAATTTGTGCTCCAGCAAATTAAAGATCACACAAAAAATATAGCTCTTGCTCTTAAAACACAGGGGCTAATTAACATTCAATATGCTGTAAAAAACGATAAAGTATATGTAATTGAAGCTAATCCAAGAGCTTCAAGAACGGTGCCTTTTATCGCCAAAGCGTATAATGAGCCCTATGTTAATTATGCAACAAAAGTAATGCTGGGAGAGAACAAAGTGAAGGATTTTGACTTTAACCCCAAGCTTAAAGGTTATGCTATAAAGAAACCTGTATTTTCATTCAACAAGTTCCCAAATGTGAATAAACAATTAGGACCCGAAATGAAGAGTACAGGAGAAAGTATTTTATTTATCGAGAGTCTTAAAGACGATGCATTCTATGATCTCTATGCAAGAAGAAAAATGTACTTGACTAAGTAATAGATTTTATTTAGTTTTACAATCATATAAACAAATCTGATGCTGAAAGAAGAAATAAAAGTTATTTTTGGATTAATACTAATAGCAATACTTACACGTTTATTGCCTCATCCTCCAAACTTTGCACCAATCACAAGTATTGCATTGTTCTCAGGCTTTCATTTTTCAAATAAAAGAATCGCAATTCTGATTCCTTTGATAGCAATGTTTCTTTCAGATATCGTTATAGGGATACATGCTCTGATGCCGGTAATTTATCTTTCTTTTACTCTAATAACGGTTATGAGTTTTTATATAAAAACACTTTCTTTTGCAAATGTTTTAATTGCTTCAACCTTATTCTTTATTCTGAGTAATTTTGGGGTTTGGTACTTTTATTATCCCCCAACTTGGGCTGGATTAACATCTTGCTTCGTTCTTGCAATTCCATTTTTTATAAATGCAATAGCAGGAGATCTTTTTTATACAACTGTATTACAATTTTCATTTAAAAAGGTCAAATCCTTGTCGTTTAAACTATAATTGATTTAACTTTGACATGAAGGTTTTTATTAATTTAGATTTATTAGGGAATTTGGTGTAAAACCAAGGCTGTACCCGCAACTGTGAGCTTAATCCATTGGGATAGTTTAATTTGTTCTATAACCACTGTCTGTAATAAAGATGGGAAGGTGAATTAAAAATGCAAGCCAGGAGACCTGCCTTCGATGTTTAAAGTTTTCGATCTCGGGGATAAGATAAAGAAAGCACATTTTAAAAAATCAAATGAATATAAACTTACCGAAGTGGTATGGTCTACCACTCTTCGTATTTAGTCTTGGACTATTTGCACAAGAAAAAGACACAGACAGTATAACTTTAAACATCGAAGG
>JAQWHT010000045.1 GCA_029249225.1 Flavobacteriaceae bacterium | reverse complement strand
GTACCAATTGTTATTTACATTGTTTTCATACTCATTGGGACCCGTTACGCCAAGTATCACATTGGCTTTTTGGTGCGTTGAGTAATTTACAACTACGAGCGCTACACTGGAGATATGGGCTACATTCCTGAAATGGGCCTTGAAGTTTTGATTGGAATTGCTCGTTTTTGGGCACAAAGAGTAAATTACTCAACGCACCAAAAAGCCAATGTGATACTTGGCGTAACGGGTCCCAATGAGTATGAAAACAATGTAAATAACAATTGGTACACAAATTATATTGCTCAATGGTGTTTAACCTATGCTGCTTCTCAAAAAGAAAAAATTGCAGTTGAGCATCCACAAAGATGGAGTGAGATTTCAAGAAAATTAAACTGGGAAGACAAAGAGGATCAACATTGGAAAACCATAGCTGATCAGATGTATTTTCCTAAACACCCCACTCAAAATTTATTTTTACAGCAAGATGGATTTTTAGATAAAAATCTGGAGCCAGCCTTATCTATTGATCCTAAAGAACGTCCAATCAATCAAAATTGGTCTTGGGATCGAATATTGCGCTCACCTTTTATCAAACAGGCTGATGTCCTTCAAGGGTTTTATCTTTTTGAATCGTATTTCGACCGAGAATCTTTAGCAAAACACTTTGATTTTTACGAACCTTTAACGGTTCATGAATCATCGCTATCCCCATGCATTCATGCGGTCTTGGCAGCACGTCTAGACAAAATCGAAAAAGCTTACGAGCTTTATTTGCAAACCTCTCGTCTGGACTTAGACGATTACAATAAAGAAGTAGAGGAAGGGTTACACATTACGAGTATGGCGGGAACTTGGATGAGTATCGTTGAGGGTTTTGGGGGGCTTCGTATTCGAAATGGAGAAGTACACATTGATCCTAAACTTCCCAAGGCATGGGATTCATTTTCGTTCAAGATCAATTTTAGAGGAATTATAATCAAGGTTCATGTATCTAAAGAAAAAGTTACTGTAGATCGGTCTAATCCAGAACTGATTGTATATTGTAATGGTAAATCCCTTGATGCTCTAGGTAATGAAAAAGATTTTTAGTGTTTATTTTTTAATACTTTCTTATTGTAGTTATGCCCAAATAGAGCGAGTAGAACCCCCTTTTTGGTGGGAAGGAATGGAGAAATCTTCTATTCAATTGATGCTCTATGGCGATAATTTGACAGTTTACCAAGTAGTTGTTCCTTCCGTCAAAGGAGTGCAGGTACATCGTGTAGATAACCCCAATTATTTGTTTGTTGATCTGGATTTATCCCAACAACAAGCAGGAGAATTAACAATCAATTTGATTAAAGAGGGTCAAGTTCAAACATCACTTAACTATGAAATTAAATCAAGAGATAAGCAACCTAAGTTAAAAAGCTTTAATGCCTCTGATGTTATTTATCTTTTGATACCAGATCGGTTTGCTAATGGTGTTCCTTCAAATGATGCTCATTCATCAGTAATTGAACAACCCAATCGAGCTGATAAAGACGGGCGTCATGGAGGAGACATCAAAGGGATTATCGAACATTTAGACTATCTAGAAGAATTGGGTGTAACCGCCCTTTGGTCTACCCCAATGTGTGAGGATAACGACCCCAAAGTTTCATATCACACTTATGCGCAAAGTGATGTGTATCGCATTGATCCACGTTTTGGTACAAATGAGGATTACCGCGCTTTAGCGGATGCGCTACACCAGAGAAAGATGAAGTTAATCATGGATTATGTAACCAATCACTGGGGAACAGAACACTGGATAATAAAAGACTTACCGACTCCCGATTGGATTCATCAGTTTGATAACTATACCAATACCAACCATCGAAAAGAAATTCACTCTGATCCCTATGCTTCAAATAGTGATCGAAAAGAATTACTTCAGGGATGGTTTGTTCCTACTATGGCTGATCTCAATCAAACAAATCCATACGTTTTAACCTATTTAATTCAAAATGCTATATGGTGGATAGAGTTTGCCCGAATCGATGGATTTCGGGTCGACACCTTTCCCTACAATAATCCAAAACCCATGATTACTTGGGTGGAAGCTATCCGTAAAGAATACCCTAACTTTAATATTGTTGGAGAGGGTTGGATGCATAATAGTATACACCTTTCTTATTGGCAGGAAAAAAGTCCTATTGCAGCAATTCAAGGCTTTGATTCCAAGCTTCCTAGTGTAATGGATTTTACACTAAATGATGCTTTGGTTAAGATGTTCAGCGAAAAAAACTCCTACTGGGAACATGGAACAACAAGACTTTATAAAAACTTGCAAAACGACTTTCTTTATTCAGATATTAATAATGTCATAATTTTTGCTGAAAATCATGATACGAATCGGATCAATGATTATTATCCAGATTTTAAAAATTACAAACAAATGCTAAGTGTGTTGATGACTCTTCGAGGGATTCCACAAATCTATTATGGATCTGAAATTGGAATGACGGGAAAAAAAGACGTGGGAGATGGGGATATTCGACGTGACTTTCCTGGAGGTTGGCCAACAGATACTCAGAATGCATTTAATAAAAAAGGAAGAACCCCAAAGCAAGCACAATATTTTAATTTTTCAAAAAAACTCATCCAATGGAGAAAGACGAACAGCGCAATTCATTTTGGAAAAACGTTGCATTATACACCTCGTGAAGATGTTTATGTTTATTTTAGATATACGGATGATGAGCGTGTGATGGTTGTTGTAAATAACAACTCTAGAGACATGCCCCTTCCATTGAGTCAGTATAGCCAAGGAATTGCAGGTAATACTCACGCTTTTGAAATTGGTACTGGTTCTTCCTTTGCTTTGCCCACAGTTTTGGAAGTACCAGCAGAAACAACATTAATTATTGAACTAAGCTTATGAAAATTAAAGTCATTTTATTTATTGGTTTGTTGATTTGGTCTTGTCAGGACCAGCCTGAAGTAGCACGAAAACCACAGGTTAAAATAGTTGAAAAAATTCCTTTTAGACCAATTGACGATGAAGTTGTTTCTAAGGCAGTTCTTTATGAAGCGAATATACGTCAGTATTCCAACGAAGGAAGTTTTAATGCGTTTGCTGAAGATCTTCCTGAACTAAAAAAAATGGGAGTCAAAATTATTTGGTTAATGCCCATAAATCCGATTTCTACCACTAAAAGTAAAGGCCCATTAGGCAGCTATTACGCAGTCTCTGATTACACTCAAGTTAATCCCGAATTTGGAACCTTAGAGGATTTTAAAGCTCTTGTAGAGAAAGCACATCAATTAGGGATGTATGTAATTTTAGACTGGGTTCCGGGACATACAGGATGGGATCATGTTTGGATCAGAGAGCACAGTGATTACTACCTAAAAAACAGAAGAGGAGAAATTATTGACCCCATTGATTTTCGCACCGGTAAATCCTTCGGTTGGACTGATGTAGCTGATTTAAATTATAACAATATGGAAATGCGAGAAGCATTGAGACAAGCAATGTTGTACTGGGTGGAGGAAACCAATATAGATGGATATAGAATTGATCAGGCATATGCTGTACCGCAGGAATTTTACGATAAAACTTTTGCAGCTTTAAAGGCTGTCAAGCCTGTTTTTCTATTGGCAGAAACTGACATCTATCATCCAGGGGGTATTGACCTAGTAAGAAAATTTGATGCCTCTTACGATTGGCCAGGACATCATTTATCTAAGGAAGTTGCTCAAGGACAAAAAAACGCAACTGATTTTTCACGTCATGTAGACCGAACACTTCGTAGATATGGACCAGAAAATATAGTAGTCAATTTTGTTTCAAATCATGATGAAAATTCTTGGAATGGGACTGTTGAAGAAAGTTATGGGAATGCAGCTCATGTCTTTATGGCAATGAATTACACTATACCTGGAATGCCCTTAATTTATTCTGGTCAAGAATACGATTTAAACAAACGTTTACGTTTTTTCGAGAAAGACAGTTTTCCTAAAACTACTGGCAGTACTATGAAGCTTTTACAGCAATTGGGTGCACTTAAAAATAACCATCCCGCTCTCGAAAGTGGAAAAGAAGGAGGGTCTTTTAGAAAGCTTCCTACTACAAAAGAAAATCAAGTTTACGCTTTTGAAAGAGGAAAAGATGGAGATACACTTGTGGTGATGGCAAATCTGAGTAAAGACTATGCACAGTTTACTATGCCCTACGATGCACAATTTAAACGCTTTCAAGATTTTAAACCCAAGAAGCTTTCATCGTCTTATCAATACGACATGAAGCCGTGGGAATTTTGGATATTGATCAAAGAATAAAAATCAAAAATAATGAGACACCTTTTAATACCTATTGTGATGAGTTTGATTTTGAACGCCTGTACTCCTACTAAAGCACCACTAATAATAGGTCATCGAGGTGCGAAAGGTCATGTAGCAGAGAATACTCTACCTTCTATAGAAAGGGCGCTTAACCTTGGGGTAGACGGAGTAGAGATTGATGTTTTTCGTTGCGCAAGCGGGGAATTAGTTGTTTTTCATGATCAAACATTAGATAAGTTGACCAATACCACAGGCTATATTGAACAATTAGACTTAGATTCTATTCGAAAGATAGAGGTGCTAAATGGATTTACGATTCCTACTCTAGAGGAAGTCTTAAATTTAATTAATGGGAAAGTGCTTTTGAATATTGAACTCAAAGGAACCCAGACTGCGTTGCTGACCGACTCCTTAATTCGGACTTATTTAAAGCAAGAAGCCTGGTCTAAAGACAAGCTGCTCATTTCAAGTTTTAATTGGGATGAATTAAAACTATTTTACGGTGTGAACAACCAAGTTCCTATTGCTGTGCTTACAGAAGATGATCCAATAGATGCAATCCCTGAAGCCCAGTCTTTAAAAGCTACTACGATCAATCCAAATTTCAGGTCGTTAACTAAAGAGAATATGGCAAAGATTAAAAGAGCGGGCTTGCAAGTGCTCCCTTGGACCGTAAATCAGCCAGAGGATATAGCTGCTATGATTGACTTAGGTGTTGATGGAGTCATTACTGACTTCCCTGAAAGAGTCCCTAAAAATTAGATTTTACTTTTCAATTTAAATAGACAATAGAACCATTTAAAACAGTTGCGAAACTTACCCAAGCGAGATAAGGATAGAGTAAAAGTGCAGCTCTTTTATCGACCAATCGAAACCAATAGATTGTTCTTTCAATTAGAATCCAGAGGATGACAATTATAATTACTCCCAGCAAAGGATTACGTAATCCAAAAAAAACCAAAGACCAAAGGCCATTAAATATTAATTGGGCACCAAAATGATAAAGTGCGGTTTTTCCCCACCGATGTCTTCTACCGTAATGCCATACCAACCCTACAGCCCATCCCATTAAGGCATACAATAGCGTCCAAACTGGGGCAAATAGCCAATTTGGTGGCGAGAAAAAAGGTTTTTTTAATTCAACATACCACTCAGAGATAGCCTGCATGGTGACTAAGCTGGATAAAAAGCCTACTGCAAGAGAAATAAAAACTCCAATAAAAACTGCCAATATGTAGGATAGCTTTCGATGCTTCATAAATGTAAATCTACACGAAATATATTATTTACAGCAACTCAAATTTCTACATTTCTATTGAAGCTGTATCTTTGTAAACTATGGATGAAAAACGTTTTATTTCTTCGATTTCCAATTCTCTTACTCCTTTTACAACCAAATGGGAAGCCCCAAGCAATATTGCTTTGGTAAAGTATTGGGGAAAAACTAAGCCTCAGCTCCCAAAAAATTCTTCTTTAAGTTTCACATTGTCATCGAGTATTACGACTACCGAAGTTATTTTTATTCCAAATAGCGAGAATAAGTTTGGATTCGAATTTTACTTTGAAGGTATTTTGAAACCTGATTTTCATCCAAAATTAGAATCCTTTTTTGAAAGGATACATAATTACATTCCTTGGATAGGGTCTTATTCATTAAAAATTCAC
>JAQWHT010000014.1 GCA_029249225.1 Flavobacteriaceae bacterium | reverse complement strand
GAGCCTGCTGCTCCTCTTCAATATGAACTTCAAATCACCGAAGAAAATTACGGATCAATTCCTAAATTTTACATTGAATGCACCGAAGATAGAGCGATTCCAATTGCAGTACAAAGAGCCATGTATCAGGATAATGTAACTAAAAGTTACAGTATAAAAAGTAGTCATACCCCTAACTTTTCACAGCCTGAAAAAGTAGCTTCTATTCTTTTGGATATTAAAAACGAACTGAGAAAATAAACTCTTTTTTTAGCCTTTATTTAAGTTCACTAGTTCGTTAATAACATTTCGAAAAATTGAGTCAAGACAAGAAGGAGTTTTTTAATTTTGAAATCATATGCGTTTAATATTATTTCTTCTTGGCTTGCTCATTTTTACAAGCTGTGACACCTCTGTAAAAAAAGCACCTAATCTACTTGATTGTGTTCCTCAAAACACCTTAGCTATTTTACAACTCAACGATGAAAACATGTTAAATAATGCGCTTTCGAGTTCTGTTTTTATAGAACAGATTCTGGCTCTTGATCCAGAATTGCACTCAAAAACATTAAGCTTGCTTTCTGATTCGATACCGCCTAAAGGACTTTTATGCTTCACCCCTGAGGGAAAATCAGGCATGGGGGTTAGCTTTCTTTTCAGTGTTCAGCCCAAAGATAGTCTCAAACTTCCCGCTGGAGAACTTTTTCAATACAACAAAGTTAAAGTTGCTGTAACAGAGGTCAATGCAAAAAAAAATTACCATGCTCTTCTAAAGGGAATCTCTATTCGAAGTAGTTCTAAGCTGATCTTAGAAAACAGCATTCGAAATATCCAAAATAGCAGAGTAGGAATACAAGAAGGAATGCTTTATGATTTAGCAAAAATCAGTGATGAAAATGCTGCTTTTAATCTTTTTATTCGTCATGGATTTGACCAACGACTTGAGACTGTTTTCCCCAACACTTCATTGTTTCCATTTTTAGGCTCTAGTTGGTACTCGTTTGATTTTAAAACAAAAAAAGAACCCTTTACTTTTGACGGGGTAAGCTTTATTAATGATTCGATTCCTGATAAAATTTCATTATTAAAAGGTCAAAATGCACAACGGCTTTTAAGTCCTCAAGTAGTTCCCCAAAATTTTGATACTTATTTTGGACTTTCTATTGGTGACTATAAAGCACTTGAAAACCAATTTAAAAAATACAGCCGACATCTTAATATTCCCCTGAGCACAATAAACTTTGATCTACTTAGTGCTGTTGATGAAATTGGCTGGATTCACCTTGAAGAAAATCGAACTGTACTTTTCCACCTAAACAATACTGAGCTAATCAACGCTCAGCTTTTTTCAACTTCCGATCCTCAGGGGAGTTATCGAGGGGTAAATCTTTATTCTCAAGAATTTCCCGAGGACTTGAATGTATTGCTCAATACCTTAGGAAGCTATTCTAATGCCCAATGGAGTACTCAACTTGATGACTTTCTTATTTATTCAAATTCTGAAGCCCACTTAAAACAACTTATTGGGAATTATTTAGACAACAACACCTTGTTTAATGACTTGGATTTTAAATCGCTTCGTGAAGACCTTGCTGACAACAGTAGTTTTCTATGGCTTGGGAAAACTTCCAATCTAAAAAATAAATGGGCCGCGGAATCGAAAGAACGAAAAGAAGCATGGGGTAAAATCAATATTCAGGACTTCCCTCTACTTGTTTTACAGGGCGTTTCTGAAAATAATTTTATCCAAACACGACTCACCGCACAAAAGAAAAATTTAATTCCAAAAAAGAATAGTGTTATTAGTCAATATAGCTTTTCACTGGATGCCCCAGCAGCTCGAGCTCCTCAATGGATTAAAAATCATCGGAATAAAACCATGGACGTCGTGGTACAAGATCAAAACAATGTTTTGTATTTGTTCTCGAACACCGGAAAGCTATACTGGAAAAAAGAACTTGATGGACCTATAATTGGTAAAATTGAGCAAGTAGATTTATATAAAAATAAAAGGCTTCAGATGGCTTTTAGAACTCCTAATCGCTTTCAGGTTCTGGATCGCAATGGCAAACTTGTACCACCATTTAACATTAAACTTTCAGGTCAAAACCCACAGCAATTTGCTGTATTCGATTACGATCTCAATAGAAATTATCGATTTTTACTAACAGATGGCAAAGCCGTTAAAATGATCGACAATAATGGAAAAATAGTTAGTGGATTCCGTTTAAAAACACTTAAAAATGGATTGGCCCAACCCCCAAAACACATTCGTTTTGGATCTAAAGATTATATCGTTCTCCAATCCACAGATGGTGTAATTCGCATTTTAAACCGACAAGGAATTGATCGAATTAAACTCAAAGAATCGGTAAAAACTTCTAGAAATCCAGTTTTTGAGTATCGCAACACCTTCGCTGGCACGACAAGGTCAGGAAACATGTTTCAAATAGACTCAAAAGGAAATATTCTTGAGAGCAATTTAGGATTAGGTGAAGATCACCAAATTGATATGAGTTCTAAATCATTGGTCACTTTAGATGGAAATAATTTAAATATTAAAGGAATACCTGTAACACTCCCTTTTGGCAACTATACAAAACCAAAAATACACTACCTGAACAATACCATCTATGTAGTGTTTACTGAGTTAGACACGCAAAAGGTTTATGTATATCTGAGTAATGGAAGTAGGGTTGGAGGATTTCCAGTATATGGAACTGCAAGCCCAGACTTAACCAATGCAGATGGTGATCGAGCTATTGAAATGGTGGTGCAATCCGAAAATGATGGATTTATTATTTATGAGATGAATTAGTTTTCTATCCAATGAGACTCAAATAAATTTTGAAAATGAATTTTGATCTTTTCTTTGACTAACTCAATATCCATTTCTTTCCCTAACTCTTTTGCCAAAGAGGTCACCCCCTTTTCTTGAATTCCACAAGGGACAATATGGTCAAAATAGCTTAAATCGGTATTGATGTTGAATGCAAATCCATGCATGGTCACCCAACGACTGGCACGTACCCCTAGGGCACAAATTTTTCTAGCAAAAGGTGTGCCCACATCCAGCCAAACCCCTGTTTCTCCTTCGCTACGCGTCCCAACAATACCGTACTCTTTCAATGTCAAAATCACCATTTCTTCAAGCAAGCGAAGGTATTTATGAATATCGGTAAAAAAATTATCCAAATCCAAAATGGGATAGCCTACAATTTGGCCGGGTCCGTGAAAAGTGATGTCTCCCCCTCGATTGGTAGCATAGAATTCAATCCCTTTTTGATGAAGCGTTTTTTGATCTATAAGTAAATGTTCCATTTTACCACTTTTACCCAAGGTAAAAACAGCTGGGTGCTCAACCCACAACAGATAATTATTCGTCGGAACTGGATTTTCTATTTTTCTGTTCCCCCGTTTTAAGTTTATTATTTCATTAAAATATTGCTCTTGGATTGCAAGACTTTCACTGTAGGATTTATATCCTAAATCGATGATTTTAACTGACTTATTTTTTTTATCCATTATTTATCTTGATGAATTCCAGCGTTCAGGATTATTTAAAATCACTAAAGCAGCAATTACTCCAGGAACCCAACCGCAAAGGGTAAGAATAAATACAATAAAGACTGAACCACACCCTTGGTCAATTACGGCAAGCGGGGGAAATAAAATAGACAGTAATACGCGAAAAAAACTCATATATAATACTATTACTGCAAAGATATAAAATTTGACTCCTTAGATTTTTTAAGACTGCTTATCTTTGACGCAAAGATCGATAATATGTCAAAGCTTTCCGAACAGGAACTTATTCGAAGAGAAAAACGAGAGCAACTCAAAAAACTTGGAATCAACGCTTATCCAGCAGAACTTTTCCCAGTAGATTTTTATTCAACCAATTTACCTGATCAATATGAAGAGGGTAAAAAAGTGGTACTGGCGGGTCGTCTAATGTCACGTCGGATTCAGGGAAAAGCTAGTTTTGCAGAACTTCAGGACAGTCAAGGTAAGGTTCAAGTCTACTTTAATCGGGACGAAATTTGCCCTTCAGAAGATAAATCACTTTACAATGAAGTTTACAAAAAGTTACTTGATATAGGAGATATCATTGGGATTGAGGGTGAGCTTTTTACCACTATGGTTGGGGAACAAACGGTTAAAGTAACCCAGTTTACCCTTTTAAACAAAACGTTACGACCACTTCCTTTACCAAAAACTGATGCAGAAGGTAATATATATGATGAATTCAATGATGCTGAGTTGAGATACCGGCAACGATATGTTGATTTGATTGTAAATCCTCAAGTTAAAAACACCTTCATTCAGCGCTCTAAAGTCACTACTACAATTCGAAATTTTTTGACTGAAAAGGGTTATCTTGAAGTGGAGACACCTATTTTACAGCCCATTCCGGGTGGAGCAGCGGCTCGCCCTTTTATGACACATCACAATGCATTAAACATCCCGCTTTATTTACGTATTGCAAACGAATTATATTTAAAACGCCTTATCGTGGGTGGTTTCGAGGGTGTTTTTGAATTTGCGAAAGATTTTAGAAACGAAGGGATGGATCGTACACACAATCCTGAGTTTACGGTGATGGAACTCTATGTGGCCTATAAAGATTATTTCTGGATGATGGAAACAACTGAGAATTTATTAGAACAGATCGCAGTTGACCTAAACCAAAACTCCGAAGTTCAAGTTGGTGAACATAAAATTAACTTCAAAGCTCCATATCCAAGAGTACCCATTCTTGAAGCGATTGAAACACATACTGGTGTTGATGTTTCCAATATGTCTGAAACCGAATTACGAAAAACAGCAACTGAATTAGGCTTAGAGGTTGACGAAACCATGGGAGAAGGAAAGCTAATAGACGAGATTTTTGGAGAAAAATGTGAACACCACTACATTCAACCCACTTTTATCACTGACCATCCAAAATCAATGAGTCCTCTTACAAAAGAGCACCGTACCAACCCAAAACTTACAGAACGTTTTGAGTTAATGGTTAACGGTAAAGAATTAGCCAATGCCTATTCAGAATTAAATGATCCCATTGAACAAAAAGAGCGGTTTGAAGCCCAATTAGCTTTAAGTGAAAAAGGAGACGATGAAGCCATGTTTATTGATCATGATTTTATTCGAGCATTAGAATATGGTATGCCTCCTACCTCAGGAATTGGAATTGGCATAGATCGTTTGGTGATGCTCATGACCAATAATAGTTCTATACAAGAAGTTTTATTTTTCCCACAAATGAAACCCGAACGACAAGCAGTAGCCCTTTCTGATGAAGAAAAACTAGTGGTAGAAATTCTTAAAAAATCAGATTCTAATGAACTTGCAGTGGTTAAAACAGCTGTAGGTTTAAGTAATAAAAAATGGGATTCAGCTGTTAAAGGTTTGGCTCAAAAAAAGCTAATTCAGGTGATGAAAAATGAAACGGGATTATTTATTGAAATGTTAAAATAAAGTGAAAGGTTTAAACTTTTAAATACGTTTTCTATCCAAAGGGTAAATAAAACATTCAATATTATGAAAAAATTCATTATCCTTTTTGCCCTAACATTCCCTCTTTTAGCTTCAGCTCAACGCCCTGATTACATGGAAAACCAAAAGCGACTTTCTGCTGAACAACGCGCTACTTTGCATGCTAAAAAATTGCAATTAGCTCTGGAACTTTCCGAAACACAAACTCAACGTTTGGTTGAAATATTTAAAAAAAATCAATCGCAAAATCATCCGAGAAAAAAAGAAGAGCGTTCTTCTGAAACACGGTATAAAATGCAACTAGATCAACTCGATCGTCAGATAGCCATTCAAAAAGAAGTAAAAACTGTTTTGAATGAAGAGCAATTTATAGCATGGAAAAAAATAAGGCAATCGAGGAGTCCCAAAATGGCCCATAAAGGAAAACGACCTAGAGCACCTCAGCCGCCTATGCATCCAAAAGGACGAAACCCTAGAAACTAACTAACTTAAATTCAGTTCGTTTGATTTATTGGTGAGTTACTTCTGAGAAATTCTCCCTTCCGGCGTGTTACCTTAGTTTCTCAAGATTCTGCAAAAACTAATCTGTGTACCCATCTTATATAAAGCGTAGAAAGGGATGAATTTTCTTGATGCTAATTAACATTTAACCCACAAGAAATGAAAAAATCCTAATTTATCAATTAAAGCTAATTCCTAAATTTTTTTTACAATTAAATTAAGTGCTTCTATTGTCTGATCAATATCATCAACACTAAGTGCATCATTTAAAAAGTAACTTTCAAAAGCACTTGGAGGCAGATAAATTCCTTGTTTTAACATACCGTGAAAATAATTTTTAAAGAAATTGTTATTCCCATGAGCAGCGGTTTCAAAATCAGTTACAGCTTGATCGGTAAAATGTACTGAAATCATTGATCCTAAACGGTTGATCTGATAGGGTAATCCTGAGTCACTCAGCACTGAATCGATCCCAATGTGAAGGCGTTTTGTTTTATCCGCTAAGCGTTCAAATATTCCTTCGTCTTGGTCAAGAGCTTTAAGCATGGCTAATCCAGCTGCCATTGCTAATGGATTACCACTCAACGTTCCTGCTTGATAAACAGGACCATCAGGCGCTAAATAACTCATAATTTCATTACTAGCGGCAAAAGCCCCTACGGGCAATCCTCCACCAATCACTTTTCCAAAAGTGACAATATCTGCCTTAATCCCTAACAACTCTTGAGCTCCGCCTTTGGCAAGACGAAAACCTGTCATAACCTCATCAAAAATAAAATAGGCATTATACTGATCGCATAATTTTCTCAAGCTTTCTAAAAATCCATCTTGAGGAGGAATACAGCCCATATTCCCTGCAACAGGTTCAATAATGATTGCTGCTATTTGGTCTGGATATTCTGCAAAAAGCGTTTTAACAGCCTCAATATTATTGTAAGGAGCTAGGAGTGTGTCTTTTGCAGTTCCTTGGGTAACTCCTGGACTGCTTGGACTTCCAAAAGTTACAGCCCCACTTCCAGCTTGAATCAAAAAAGCATCAGAATGTCCATGATAACACCCTGCAAATTTAATAATTTTTTCCCTTCCGCTTGCTCCTCTCGCCAAACGTACTGCACTCATACAGGCCTCAGTTCCAGAATTGACAAAACGGATTTTATCCATATTAGGCACCATTTCAAGCGCTAAATTTGCGATCTCGGTTTCTAAAGCTGTTGGCATACCAAAGGAGGTTCCTTTATCTGCTCGTTGCTTTAGAGCTTCGATAACTGGTGGATAAGCATGACCCAGAATCATTGGGCCCCAGCTTGAAATATAGTCAATGAGTTTATTCCCATCGGCATCAAAAAGATAAGCTCCTTGAGCGCGCTCCACAAAAATGGGAGTACCGCCCACGGATTTAAATGCACGGACAGGCGAATTTACCCCTCCGGGGATCACCTTTTGAGCTTCTTTAAATAAGTTACTACTTCTTTGATATTGCATATTTAAGGATTGGGAATAGTTAGAGACTGCCCCAAATAAATGGTTTGATCTTCAATTTCATTTAATTTTACGATACTTTCTATGGAAACATTGTATTTTTTAGAAACAGAATAAAGAGTATCTCCTTTGATAACAGTATGTACCATTTGAATTTTAGATTTCTTTTTTTTCTTACTAGCCATGGTGTTTTTTTTATCAAAACGGGTCAGATCAAATCGTTCGATAAGGCTGATCAACTTCTCTGGGTATTTTGGGTCTGTGGCATATCCTGCTTTTTTAAGACCTTTAGCCCATGCTTTATATTCACTTATTTTGATGTCGAACAAAAAGGCATAACGGCTACGTTCACTTAAAAATAGTGAATGGTCCCTAAATGAAATTTCTGGATCTTTATATACTCTAAAGCACTCCCCTTTTTTGTCATCGTCATGATAGATTCTTTTTCCATTCCAATCACGATGGCATTTAATCCCAAAATGATTATTCCCTTCAACAGCTAGCCTCCCAAAACCCATTCCCGATTCTAAAATACCTTGTGCAAGGGTAATGCTCGCAGGGATCCCATAGGAATTCATTTCTTTTTGAGCTATAGGTGCATAATTTTCAACATAAGCAATGATTTTTTCTTTATTGGTCATTACTTTTGCTGGGGTTATTGACTGCTCTTTTTGTTTTTTAGGAGTAGTTAATTTTACGATGTTTTTATTTTCCTGAGGGGTTTGCTGTTCAATAATGATCTTTTTTGAACTCCCGCATGAACTAAGCGAAAGAAGTAAAACGGATAAGACTATTTGCTTCCATAATTTAAAATTGGCAGTTCTCTTTTTTGCAACTGAAGATTCATGGGTTTGATTCCCTGAAGTCCGCCACTGTGAATCACCAAAATATTTTTCCCCCATCGCCATTGTTTTTTTTTTATTAAGTCAAAAATACCAAAAAGCATTTTCCCAGTATAGATTGGATCCAAAGGAATCTTGTATTGTTGATAAAAATGGTTCATAAAGTCAACTAGTTCAGAGGAAACTTTGGCATAACCACCAAAAGTATAATCGGAATGTATACTCCAATTTTCTTTTAAAGTAAATTTTTTGATTGACTGACTAACACCTGGATTGTTCAAAGCATTGAACCCCAAAACATATTGATCAGCCGCTGTGCTTTCAATTATCCCCGAGAGGGTTCCTCCTGTTCCCACACAACAACATATAACCTGAAAATTTTGATCCTCAGCAGTAAGTATTTCTTTACATCCTTTTACTGCCAACGAATTAGTTCCTCCCTCAGGCAATATGTACAGATTATTTTGTTGGGATTGAAGCTCTTGTACAAAAACTGATTTCTCTTTTTGTTTGTAAACTTCCCTAGTAACACAAAACAATTTCATCTCCTGTGTCTGGCAATAATTAAGTGTTGTACTCATTTCAATTTTTTTTGCCCATTCTTCTCCACGAATAATTCCTATGGTGGGAATTCCAAAAATTTTTCCTGCTTTAGCAGTTGCAGCCAAATGATTAGAAAAGGCCCCACCAAAAGTTAAAAGCGTTTTACTTTCTTGCTGCTGATATTCTTCAAAATTATACTTTAATTTTCTGAATTTATTTCCTGACACATCAGGATGAATCAAATCTTCTCGTTTTATTGTAATAGAATGACCTTCTATGGAGTCAAGCAATTGATTTGTACTATTTTTGAATGAATTAAAAAATTTCATGTTCAAAAATACACTAAAATGACACAGGGGATTCCTCCTTTAGAAGAAGGTGATTTTTATCTTTCAGAAGAAGGCTATAAAGTATTTACTGAGCAGTACCATCTAAAAAGGGGATATTGTTGTAAAAGCAACTGTCGGCATTGCCCCTTTGGATATGATCCAAAAAAATGAGTTTTTCGGCATACTTTTTGTGTAACTTTATACGAACTAACTTTTTCATCATGAGGTATTTTGTAATAACTTTCGTTGTTTTTCTATTTGCATCCTGTGCTTCTATTCAAGTATATTCTGATTTTGACAGTAATGTAGATTTTTCTGAGTACAAAACTTTTGCTTTTTTTAAGCCTCAAATTGACAAAGTAGATATCTCAGATCTAGACAAACGTCGCATTTTAAAGGCCATTGATTTAGAATTGAGTTCTAAAGGACTTACAAAATCTGAAACTCCAGATCTGTTAATTGGATTTACTACCCATGCTAAAGAAAAAATATATGTCAACAACTTCAACTCTTGGGGTTGGGGTTGGGGATTTAACCCATGGTTTTGGGGCCCTAACAACAATACATTGAGTACTCGGACTGAAGGAACACTCTATATCAATGTAATAGATGGCGTTAGTAAACAATTGATATGGCAGGGAAAAGGACGTGGTGGAATTCAAGAAAACATGAAAGATAGAGATGAACGAATTGCTCTTTTTGTTCAGGAAATAATTAGCAATTACCCTCCAATTTCACCTGAAAGTCTTTAAGAAAAACAAGCTTGTTTTGCAGCAGCAAGTGCAGATGAAATTCCGTCTGGATTTTTCCCTCCTGCTGTAGCAAAAAAGGCCTGACCTCCGCCTCCACCCTGAATGTGTTTTCCAAGATTACGTACAATTACTCCAGCATCTTTCCGTTGATCATTGACTAAAGATTTTGAAATATAACAACTCAGCAAGGCTTTTCCAGCCTTTTTTGAACCCAATACCACTATGGCATGATCCAATGTCCCACCTAACTCAAATGACAAGTCTTTCATGCCTTGTGCATCAAGATCAACTTCCGCAGCCACAAAAGAAATACCCTCAATCTCCAAAATATTAGATTTTAATTTCTCGAGAAGCATCGTCACTTTTAGTTTCGACAATACTGAAATTTCTTTCTTAAGATCTGCGTTCTCAGACTGTAAAGATGTTATCGCTTTTAGGGGGTCTTGATTCTGCTTGAGCAATCTATTGACATTGTCTAAAAGCTCACTTTGTTCCTCAAAATACGTTTTGACTGCATCACCAGTAATAGCTTCTATTCGACGAATTCCTGATGCTACTGCAGTTTCAGAAATAATTTTAAAGTGCCATATTTCAGAGGTGTTTTTTACATGGGTTCCTCCGCATAATTCTATAGACTGGCCAAATTGAATTGTTCTTACAGTATCTCCATATTTTTCTCCGAAAAGTGCCATGGCTCCTTTCTCTATAGCCTTTTCATAAGGGGTATTGCGGTCTTCCTCTAATTCAATTTGCTCTTGTATTCTAGCATTGACAAACTGCTCTACAGCGGATAACTCTTCAGCGCTTACTTTTGAAAAATGTGAAAAGTCAAAACGAAACATTCCAGAGTGAACCATAGATCCTTTTTGTTCTACATGCGAACCCAAGACAGAACGTAGGGCTTGATGCATTAAGTGAGTAGCAGTGTGATTAGAGGAAGTTCTCTTGCGTTGCGTTGGGTCTACTACAGCAGTAAAATTACCTTCAAGCACATCTGGAATGGTTTTGGTTTGATGAACAATCAAGTTGTTCTCCTTTCTTGTATTTAGAATGTAAAAAATATCGCCTTTACTGGATTCTAAATACCCTTTATCTCCTACCTGACCTCCACCTTCTGGATAGAAAGGGGTCAGGTTGAATACCAACTGAAAGTAATCGCCTTCTTTTGCAGAATTCATTTTTCGATATCGAGTTATTTTAACTTGAGTATTCAAATGGTCATAACCTACAAATTCCTCGGTGTCATCTTCTCTTAAAATGACCCAGTCTCCAGCTTTTGATGCTGCTGCAGCCCTAGAACGTGATTTTTGAATCTCCATTGACTTTTCAAAACCTTTCTCATCTACTGTAAACCCACGTTCACTTGCAATTAATGCGGTTAGATCAAATGGAAATCCAAATGTATCGTACAATTCAAAAGCTTTACTTCCTTCTACTGTATTGTTTTTTGAGCTTTTCAGAATGCTCTCAAGAAGGAGCAACCCTTGATCAAGGGTCTTAAGGAATGAGTTCTCTTCTTCTCTGATCACATTAAATGCCAATTGCTGCTCCCTTATAAGTTCAGGAAATGCTTTTCCCATTTGTTGACTCAATGTTTCCACTAACTGATGAATGAATGGTTCTTTTTGATTTAAAAAAGTAAATCCATAGCGTATTGCCCTTCTTAGAATTCTTCTAATAACATAACCCGCTCCGTTATTACTCGGAAGCTGTCCGTCAGCAATGGCAAAATAGACCGTTCTGAGGTGATCCGCAATGACTCGAATGGCCCGATCTGTGTTCTCAGTTTTACCATAAGTCGTATTGGTCAAGGTCTCAATCTCACGAATTAGGGGAGTAAATACATCTGTATCATAATTTGAGTTTTTGCCTTGTAAGACCATACATAACCTTTCAAACCCCATTCCGGTATCAACATGTTGCTCAGGTAATTTTTCAAGACTTCCATCAGCCTTTCGATTATATTCTATAAATACTAGATTCCATACTTCAACCACATGAGGATGATCCATGTTAACCAGAGCAGCTCCAGGTGTATTCTTTTTTTCTTCCTCCGTACGAATATCTACATGTATTTCAGAACAAGGACCACAAGGACCTTGATCTCCCATTTCCCAAAAGTTGTCTTTTTTGTTCCCCAAAAGGATTCGATCCTCTGGAATTATAGCTTTCCAAAACTCAAAAGCCTCATTATCCTTTGAGATCTTTTCCTCAGGTGCTCCTTCGAATATAGTCACATAAAGCGTTGAAGGATCTATTTTATAAACCTCGGTGAGTAATTCCCATGCCCAAGCAATAGCTTCTTTCTTGAAATAATCGCCAAAGCTCCAATTTCCAAGCATTTCAAAAAATGTGTGGTGATAGGTATCGATTCCGACTTCCTCAAGGTCGTTGTGTTTTCCAGATACTCTCAAGCATTTTTGAGTATCAGCAATCCTTTTTGAGCTAGGCTTAGCGTTACCTAAAAAATACTCTTTAAAAGGGTTCATCCCTGCATTAGTGAACATGAGGGTTGGATCATCTTTAATCACCATGGGTGCTGAAGGGACGATGGTGTGCGCTTTTGAAGCAAAAAAATCTAAAAATTGTTGCCTAACTACAGTGGATTTCATGTTTTTACTTCTATAAAATTTAAGTTGCTATCTTTGCAACGGATTAAAACTGGTTTATCTGCCTCAAAAGTGGTAACTTTGATAGAGCATTTTAAATGTTACTGCAAAAGAAAAGAAAATTTATAAAACTTTATGAGTAAAGTTAAATACTATTACGATCCTGAGACACTTTCTTACAGGCCAATAGAAATAACAAACAAAAAGCGAATTTCAAATTTTGTTTTATTTATTATCGCATCTTTTGCTTTTGGATTAAGCTCTTTATTAATTTTATTAAATTCTGATTGGATAAATACTCCTGCAGAAATAAGTCAGAAAAGAGCACTTGAAAATTACGAACTCCAGTTCGATATCCTAGATAAAAAACTAAAGCAAATAGAGACTGTCGTTGCAAACATAGAAGAGCGAGATAACAATATCTACAGAGTATATTTTGAAGCTAGCCCTATACCCGAAGAGCAAAGAAAAGCTGGTTTTGGGGGTGTAAATCGCTACAAAGATTTGGAAGGATACGATAATTCTGATTTGATTATTAATACTGCGAAACGACTGGATATTTTATCCAAACAAACCGTAGTTCAATCTCGATCATTAGACGAAATTGAACGATTAGCAGCAAATAAAGCGGAATTAATTGAAGCTATTCCCTCGATACAGCCTATCAAAAATCAGGACTTAACTCGGATGGCTTCAGGCTACGGTTACCGTATTGATCCATTCACCAAAAAAAGGCGTTTTCACTACGGGATGGATTTCAGTGCACGTAAGGGAACTCCGATTTACGCTACAGGAAATGGTATAGTAAAACGAGCAGATAACCGCTCCTCTGGATTTGGAAAACATATCCGCATTGATCATGGCTTTGGATATGTAAGTCTATATGCGCATTTAAGCAAATACAATGTCCGAAGGGGTCAAAAAGTAAAAAGGGGAGATATCATTGGTTATGTTGGAAATACGGGGCGCTCTATGGGTCCTCATTTGCACTACGAGATTCTTAAAGACAAAAAGAAAATCAATCCTTTGAATTTTTATTACGGAAACCTCTCTCAAAAAGAATTTGAGGCCATATTGATTCAGTCTAGAGAAGAAAACCAATCCATGGATTAAAATGCATATAAACCTTCCTGAAAAAAGATATTACTCAATAGGTGAGGTTGCAAAAGCATTTAATGTTCAACCTTCTTTATTGCGTTTTTGGGAAAAAGAATTTAAAGAAATTCAACCCAAGAAAAAGAATAGTGGTACTCGAAAATACACTTCTGAAAATATCTTAACAATTCAATTTATCTATCACTTGGTTAAAGAGAAAGGGATGACACTAGAGGGTGCAAAAAAACAACTCCGAAATCAGTCTAAAACAGGATCAAAAGAAACTCTACTTGCCAGATTAGAAACTGTAAAGGCTTCTTTGATTCAGCTAAAAGAAAAAATGTAACTTATTTTTTTCTGAAAAAAATCTGAATAGGTATTCCATTAAAATCGTAAATCGAGCGTAATTTATTCTCTAAAAACCTTCGGTATGAATCCTTAACGTATTGGGGGAGGTTACAAAAAAAGGCAAACTGTGGATAAGGTGTTGGCAACTGAGTACAGAATTTAATTTTAACAAATTTTCCCTTGTAAGAAGGGGGCGGAAATTTCTCGATGATGGGAAGCATTTGAGTGTTAAATTCCTTAGTGGGAATTCTTTTAGAACGGTTTTGATATATACTCACTGCAGTCTCTATCGCTTTGAAAATACGTTGCTTGGTCAGCGTTGAAATAAAGATAATTGGAACGTCTACAAAAGGTTCAATTTCTTTACGGATGGCAGTTTCAAAAGCTTTAGCAGCATGGGTATCTTTTTCAACTAAATCCCATTTATTAACCAATATTACAATTCCTTTGTTGTTCCGGTGGGCTAGCCAAAAAATATTTTGCACCTGTCCATCAAATCCTCTTGTACCATCGACTACTAAGAGACACACATCTGAATTCTCTATGGCTCGAACAGATCGCATCACCGAATAAAATTCAATATCCTCTTTAACTTTAGCTTTTCTTCGAATACCTGCTGTGTCCACTAATTTAAAATCAAACCCAAAGCGGTTGTATAGTGTATCGATACTGTCTCGTGTAGTTCCTGCAATATCTGTAACTATATACCGTTCTTCTCCAATCAGGGCATTGATAAAAGATGATTTTCCTGCATTAGGACGACCTACAACTGCAAATCGAGGAAGCGATTCTAATTCATTTTCCACTTCCTTGGGTAAACTGTCGATTAAATCATCTAACAATTCGCCACTACCACTTCCGTTTATACTGGAAATAGGATAAAACTGCTCAAAGCCCAAAGAATAAAATTCTAAAGTATTTTCTCTATGCAATGCGTTATCTACTTTGTTAAGGGCGAGAAAAATTGGTTTTTGTGCTCTGCGAAGTAATTTACCCATAGTTTCGTCCATTCCTGTGACTCCATCCGTTGCATCTACCATAAAAATAATTGCGTCAGCTTCTTCTATCGCTAAATTGACTTGTTTGTCAATTTCTTTTTGGAAAATATCGTCACTCCTTTCCACATATCCACCTGTATCAATCAATGTGAAAACACGCCCATTCCAATCAGACTTCCCATAGTGACGATCTCGGGTCACTCCACTCATTGCATCTACAATGGCTTCCCGCTTTTGGATCATCCGGTTAAAAAAAGTTGATTTTCCAACGTTTGGTCTTCCTACAATGGCAACAATACTGCTCATACTCTCTATTTGTCAGTAAAAGTACTTTATTCTTAGTAAGGGCTTACTTCATATCATTAAAGATTTATAAAACTCTTATAAAAATCTAGATCATTACCAATAAACAAAGAACAATCTAGTTGCACAAGTAGCTATAAAGTTGTAAATTTGCATTTCAAATCGCGAGGTAGAGCAGTGGTAGCTCGTCGGGCTCATAACCCGAAGGTCGCTGGTTCGAGTCCAGCCCTCGCTACTTCACAAGACGGACTAGTAAGAATACTAGTCCGTTTTTTATTATATTATCCTTATCCTATGTAACTATGTGGGTTAACCTAAATATAGGGTTAAGAATTGATGTTATTTGTTCATTTTTTTATAGACGAATTCTATGGGGTAATTTTTTTTTCTCCCGTCTCAAAGTCCTTCACAATTTCAGCCCTATCGTATTCATCTCCTGTAGCAGTGTAAGCTACGTAGGTCAATTTATCTTGATCAATTGTTATGACTTGAAAAAATTGCATGTATTGTCCTGATTTATCCAATTGGTATCCCTGTTTGACATAATCCTTAAGTTGCTCAGAATTTAATTTGTATTGTTTGGGCCCACTGACTGAGGTTACATAAACGGTTTTGATTTCTTCCGACTCATCAAAAACTTCTCTTGGCTCAGGTACATGACCTCGTGCATAGGTGTGATCATGACCATTAAGCACCAAATCTACATTGTATTTATCAAAAAGGGGCTTCCAATTCTCACGCCCATATTGAAAGTCACGACCTTTTGCAGGGGAAAATATAGAATGATGACAAGTTACAATATTCCATTTAGCCGTTGAATTTTTTAGTTTATCCTCGAGGTACTTTGTTTGTTCTTTTAGATTGTAATTTGAATTGAGTACTATAATTCTAACATTTTGATAATCGACCACATAAACTGTTTCGTGTAATTTCTCGCTAAGGGTTTCTTCAACGGGTAGAGTAAACTGAGGTCTCCATTGGATAGAAATTTCCCGATCCCCATCCTTTCTAGATAAAGGTCTAAATTCATGATTGCCTAAGACAGGAATCGCCGTCCACTGACTATGAATAAAACCACCTGCCTTATACCATTCTGCCCATTCTTGATCACGATGCGCTTCATTTATTAGGTCTCCAGCATGAACGACAAATGAAGCATCTGGTGCTGTTTGGTATGCCATACGCATAACTCTTGACCAGTCCGAAAGAACATTATTTTGTGCATCACCAAAGTAAACAAATTTTGTTTTAGCATTCTTTTCCTCTGCAGTTTTAAATTGAATCCAACGCATCAACTTTTGAAGCTGCTTCTGAACCTTTTGATCTTGGACAATATAAGGGGAATAAATCTTTTAAAGTTAATTACCAAAGTGTGATATTCGATAATCTAAAACCCAAAACCC
>JAQWHT010000011.1 GCA_029249225.1 Flavobacteriaceae bacterium | reverse complement strand
AAATTTGTTGCACTGGAGGTATCCCAACTTCCAATATCTTGATTAAAAAAAGGAACATCATTAAACATAGATACCATACTAATCACCTTAGAAGTATCCCAACTACCTAGGTCTTGATTAAATAAAGTGGCTTGCTGAAACATTGCTCCCATGTTAGTTACACTGGAGGTATTCCAACTTCCAATATCCTGATTAAATGAAGAAGCTTCTTGAAACATGGAAAACATATTGGTCACACTCGAAGTATTCCAACTTCCAATATCTTGATTAAATGAAGTTGCATAGATAAACATCGCTTCCATGCTAATTACTCTCGAAGTATTCCAGCTTCCTATATCTTGATTAAATGAAGATGCATAATTGAACATAGATACCATATTTAGCACACTAGCGGTATTCCAGCTTCCAATATCTTGATTAAATGAAGATGCTTTACTAAACATATAATTCATATTAGTGACTGAGGAAGTATTCCAATCACCGATACTTTGATTAAATTTTAATGCTCTAAAAAACATAGACTCCATAGTAAGAACTGATGAAGTATCCCAACTGTTTAGATTTTGATTGAATACAATAGCCTCTTGAAACATCCCTGACGTACTCAACACATTTGAAACATCCCAAGCGTCAATCTCTTTATCAAATGAACTCGCATATTTAAACATTTTCTCCATGTTGGTTACACTAGAAGTATCCCAATTCTCTATATCTTGGTTGAATTCAGTTGCTTCCAGAAACGTAGAATCCATAGTAGTTACATTAGAAGTATCCCAACTGCCAATATCTTGATTAAAAAGTGTTGCTTCTTGGAACATAGACTCCAAACTAGTAACGCCACTAGTATCCCAACCTCCTATATCCTGGTCAAATAAACTTGCTTCTTGAAACATTGCCTTCATCGTTCTCACACTAGAGGTGTCCCAACTCCCAATGTCTTGGTTAAATGAAGTTGCTTCTTGAAACATAGACTCCATGGAATTAACGGCAGAGGTATCCCATTCTCCTATATCTTGATTAAATGATTTTGCAGCGTTGAATATGAGCCACATGGTATCCACACTCGAGGTGTCCCACTCCCCTATGTCTCGATTAAATGAAGTAGCCCCTTGAAACATAGATGCCATAGTTGTTACTTTAGAAGTATTCCAACTTCCTATATCTCGATTAAATGAGATTGCCTCTTGGAACATGCCAACCATCGAAGTCACATTAGAAGTATCCCAGTTTCCTATGTCTTGAGTGAATGCTCTTGCTTCACGAAATATTCCATTCATATTAGTCACACCAGAAGTGTCCCAAAAACTGATATCTCCATTGAAGTTATAATTTGAAAGGAAAAGATTACTCATATTCGTAACCAAAGAGGTACATAAATTAACATTCTCATTTTCGATTTCTTGAAATATGGTTGTATTATCAACCGCAGTATAAGTCACCTCATCGATTTCTAAGGTGTCTCCAGGAGTAGCCTCTGGACATTTACATGTCCCATTTTCAAAATATATTATAGTACTGGTTTCTGTAAGTGAAGGAGTTGAAATGGTCTCTTCTGTTAATTGCTGTATTTCAGATAGATCTTCTGAAATTGTTCGGTTAAAACAACTTACAAAAAACAAAATCAATAGGACTAAAAAGAAATTCTTCATCAGTAAATCAAACTAATACCTGTTAATAAACCTCCGTGTTTTAGGGTATATCCTAGTTCGGGTACTACGCCCAATTTTCCATAAACCTTTATTGGGTAGGTTATGGACAGTGAGTAATCTATTTCACTGAAATTTTCAAGTGAGGGAACGGTATTATATAACACTTCAAGGTTTTCATAATTGAATCCTTGTGCTACTTCAGAAGCGGTAAATCCCTTGCTTGTGAATGGCGACTCTGGCCCTCGTCTCAATCCGATACCAAATTTAAGATTAAAATTATTTAAAATATTATACCCAAGTGATATCCAATATGTTCTAGTTAACGAGGCAAAACTTTGGTTAAATCCCCTTGGTTTCCAAACCATATCACCATCAAATTTTTCCAGGTATAAAAATTCATCCGACACCTGTAGTCCAATGATAAATCTATTAAAATAAATATCAAGTATAAAATGATAAGCCCCATCATTATATAGACCAGTAACTTCCGGGCCGTAATAAGGATCGGGATATTGGGTTTGACCCTCAAAAAGAAATCCTAAAGAAATTCCTACAAGTCCGTCTCCCGTATAAGCCCTATCGCTCCACTTTTGTGAATACAATAAAAGAGGGGCTAAGGCAATAATTAATAACCTCTTCTTCATTTTATCTTTCCACTGGTTAGTAACAATCAAATATAAAAAATGATCTCCAATTGATCAATAGCATGAACTGGGATCTTGAGTAATTTCAAATTTCTCCATCAAATACCTTAAATAACTAGTATTATTTGAAGGTCCAAAAATCTTTTGCTTGCCAATATACTTGTAATGACGGAAAAACATAGAGAAGATGAACCTAATTTTGACTCGTTTTGAACCTAAACCCTGTGCTGAATCTAATTTCCTTTGAACCACAAGCAAATCCGTTTGATGTTACAATATTTTACAATTGGATAAATGCCATAAAAAAAACCTCAGAATCAACTGAGGGGCAGTAAAATTCATTTAAGAAAAAATTTATTTATTCACCCACAATAAAGTTTCTCTAATTACTATTTTTTTAAATCCTTGAGGCATTATTTCGTCCATTTTAGAACTTTTCGCTATTGATTGGTACGAATTATTGTCTTTATATCTTAAATAATTCATAGCATCAGTTAGGGTGGTGAAACCATCTCTTGTCCAAACACTAGAATGAGTTGCATTCCCTTTTGGATGAATACGGTATGTACACCCCATGTTTTTAAATTTGTATTGGTCTTATTTTTTTCAATTATTCCTTTCCACAATGTTTTTTCTTCCTTTACAAAAGCATCGACACTAGTTGGATTTCCCTAATTAAACACAGTGAAATTTGTAGGTTCATTACTATTTATTGAAACCTCGTTCTGATAGTGAACAACAGCTATAACTTTTCCAAGATCCCTTGTGCTTATTTCACTTGCATCCATATTAATAACAGACTGATCCCAAAGACTACTACTATTTACTGCTTGTTCTATCGAATCAAAAGTGTTGACAATCGCATGTGTTGCATTATCTATGCCTACAGTCCTAAGTAAACCCCATCCATTCATTTTACTTGCATCAATACCCTTTTTTGCAATTTTAGACCAATAATCCATTCCCAAACGTTCAAATTCTGCTCTGTTTTCAGCAGGAATATTAAGAAACATGGGTACTTATTTGAGCAAAAATGTTTTGGAATGAGAGGAATATAAGAACTAAAAATATAGTTTTGATTTTTACTTTATCATCATAGGTAAGGTTAAAGTTGTTTAATAGTGATATGATTGTATTAACGTAAAATGAATTGCATCTTAAATCAGGTAAAGAGTGTTAAAATTCCGTCGGAAAAACCTTTTTATTAAGTTTAGAAAAACAATAAAAGTTCCCTTAAAGTTCCAAAACATAAATAAAAAGTGGAAGGCTAACCGATGGAAAGCCTTGCTACTAAAGAGAGCCAATGACGAGATTTGAACTCGTGACCTCTTCCTTACCAAGGAAACGCTCTACCCCTGAGCTACATCGGCAAAAAAAAAGAGAGCGAGAGACCGGGTTCGAACCGGCGACATTCAGCTTGGAAGGCTGACGCTCTACCAACTGAGCTACTCTCGCATTTTAATACTGAATGGATGATTCAGTGTTGGCATTCATTTGTAAAGATAAAAAACTTTTCGCTTTTTAGCTTACAATTTAGAGTGGGGAGAGCAGGATTCGAACCTGCGAAGTTAAAAAACAACAGATTTACAGTCTGTCCTCGTTGGCCGCTTGAGTATCTCCCCATTTTCAATGAGTGATCACCAGCTTTTATAAACTGATTTTCTCAATGATTGTTGTCAGAACAAGCGGTTGTTCAAACAACAAAGAGCCGATGGAGGGACTCGAACCCACGACCTGCTGATTACAAATCAGCTGCTCTAGCCAGCTGAGCTACATCGGCTTAATTCTTTTGATTTAGCATTATTCTAGGGAATCGTTAAAAAAGTAAATTGTTTTGACTCTTAAAATCATGAAACCTAAAACGCTTTTCTATATTTCAATAAACTGGGGCAAAATTAACTTTATTTGTGAAATCCGAAAATAAAAACATCATTATTTTAACTCATCTTACTAAACCGTTTCTTTAAAAAATCAGCCTACCCTTAAAAGTATAAAGAAATAATGCTACTTCTAATTGGAAGAATGGTATAGTTAAATAAGTTTTAAGCTCTTACTTTTTCTTTTCTGCGTTTGAGAATTCGCTCAGCACTCTGAGCTGCAGTATGTATTGCCTCTTCAAAAGTTCGGCACTTTTTCTTTACCACAATGTCATCACCAGGTATCGCTATTTTTAATTCTGCCCATTTATTTATCCCATCTGAATTATTTTCCACTTTAGTAAATACAGAAACTTCCATAATTTGATTGTAAAATTGAGATAGCTTTTCAATTCGTTCTTTTGAAAATTCTTTGAGTTTGATATCTGCGGTGTAATTAACAGCTCTAAAGTGAATGGTCATCATAATTTAAATTTTAAATGTTACTTATCTTTTTCCCTGGGGTGTGTGTTTTTGTAGACTGTTTTTATTGTTGCTATACTGCTGTGGGTATAATGTTGAGTAGCCGCAACGCTACTGTGCCCTAACAGCTCCTTGATTGCATTAATTCCAGCCCCTTGGTCTAATAGATGGCTTGCAAAACTGTGACGCAAGACGTGGGGACTCTTTTTTGACTTAGTCGTTACCTCACTAAAATACTTTTTTACCGTTTGATATACAAACCCCTCGGTAAGTTTTTTCCCTTTAGGCGAAACAAAAAACAAGTCTGATTCACTTGAAATTACATCTTCTTGCTGACGTCTAAGGAAAAGAAGTAATTGTGAACGCATTGAAGACAACAAGGGAACCAAACGCTCCTTATTTCGTTTACCCAGTACTTTTATTGTCCCTTGATCCAAATCAACATGAGAGTGTTTTAACTCAATCAGCTCACTTCTTCTAATTCCAGTGTAGTAGAATAAATTTAGCAGTGTTTTTTGTAATGTTCCCAAATAATCGTCCGGATAAAAATCACCTTCCAAAACTTCCAACACCTCGTGCTCTGAAAAAGGTAAAGACACTTTGGATGCCATTTTTAAGGCCTTGTGTTCTTTTAAGGGAGACACTTCAATAATACCGTTACGGACTAAAAATTTATAATAGGAGCGCAATACAGATAGTTTTCGATTGACAGTTCGGGTGCTATTACCCTGATTGATCAAACTGACTATCCAAGATCGAATTTCACTGTAAGATACATGTTCAATCCCTTCAGTCTGAGGTATGGTTTCAACTATAAAATCTTGGAAAGTATTAAGGTTAGCCTGATATGCCTTGTGTGTATTTAGAGAGTAATTTTTCTCCAATATCAAATAATCCAAAAACGGTTTTATTGCCATAAAAAAACGTTATCCAATAAATTTAAAAAAATCACAGAATAACGTTGTTAAAAATGTGGTAAAAAAAGCCTAAATGGATTCGCTATCGCGAAGCTTCTGTATATATTGGGCTTTTTGTATTTTTTGTCTGTTTTTCACAGAAGGCTTAACAAACTGCTTTCGAGCACGTAATTGACGCATCCCTCCAGTTTTATCAAATTTTCTTTTAAAACGCTTTAGCGCGCGGTCGATATTCTCTCCGTCTTTAATGGGTATAACTAACATAATATGGCATCTCCTTTCATAATGGGGGCAAATATAAGTAAAACTATTTCAGTCTTGGTTAAAAAAAATCGTTTTGTGTGAAATCATTCTAAAATTTTTCTTGCGATCACCAGTTTTTGAATTTCACTTGTTCCCTCACCAATGGTGCATAGCTTTGAATCTCTGTAAAATTTCTCTACCGGAAAGTCTTTTGTAAAACCATAGCCTCCATGAATTTGGACCGCTTCTCCAGCAGCTTTTACACAAACCTCTGAAGCATAAAGTTTTGCCATAGCTCCCTGTTGGGTCACATTGAGCTTTTGATTTTTCATTTCAGCAGCTTTCTGGGTCATCAGAGTTGCAGCCTCAATTTCTGTTGCCATTTCAGCAAGTTTAAAAGAAATTCCCTGAAAGCTACTAATCGATTTTCCAAACTGTTTACGCTCTTTCGAGTAAGCAATGGAAGCGCGATAGGCTCCTTTGGCCGTTCCCAGTGAGAGTGCAGCGATAGATATTCTTCCGCCATCAAGAATTTTCATAGACTGGATAAATCCATCTCCTACAGGACCCAATCTGTTTTCATCTGGTATCACACATTGATCAAAAACCATTTCAGCAGTCTCTGAGGCACGCATACCTAATTTATTTTCTTTTTTCCCTGCACTAAAGCCCGGTGTACCACGTTCTACAACGAAAGCAGTCATCCCTCTGTTGTCGCCTTTCTCACCATTTCGGGCAATAACCACTGCAATATCACCAGATATACCGTGGGTGATGAAATTTTTAGTTCCGTTTAAAACCCAATGTTCCCCTTCTTTTCGTGCTGTAGTTGACATTCCTTTGGCATCAGAACCAGTATTGTGCTCTGTTAAGCCCCAGGCACCTATATGTTTCCCCGAACAAAGTTCTGGCAACCATTTTAAGCGTTGCTCTTCATTCCCAAAAGAATAAATATGATTTACACACAGAGAATTATGGGCAGCTATTGAAAGACCAATAGAGGGATCAATCATTGATATCGTTTCTATTAAAGTAACGTATTCGTGATAGCCCATACCTGACCCTCCATAGGTTTCCGGAATCAACATCCCCATAAACCCCAAAGCACCAGCTTTTTCAAAAATTTCTTTAGGAAAAAATTGAGCCTCATCCCAGTCCATCACATGAGGTTTAATATATTGAGCTGCAAAATCTCGTGCAGCCTCGTAAACCATACGTTGAGTCTCTGAAGTTTTGATTTCAGGATGTAATTCAAAATCAATCATAGTGCAATTTTAATACAAATATAGTTTTATTCTCGCAACTTTGTTTGGGGAATTTACAAAAA
Source organism: Flavobacteriaceae bacterium (assembly GCA_029249225.1). Lineage (GTDB taxonomy): Bacteria > Bacteroidota > Bacteroidia > Flavobacteriales > Flavobacteriaceae > MS024-2A. The sequence continues at coordinate 16,115 of JAQWHT010000011.1, read as the reverse complement.
GTTCAGACAAAATTAAAGGGCTAATCCCGTTATTTTTAGTTCTGTAAGCTACAATTTTTTTCGCATCTTCAAAGGTTAAATAAGGCACCTGAGCTAATTCATCTACACTTGAACTGTTGATGTCTATCCGCTGTATGGTTGCTGGAGACTGTATTTCAAAGTAACGAAATAACCGGTGGACAACAGCACTGTCTAAACCATAAACTTCATAGCATTGTTCAGGAATATAAAATCCAGAAAGATAATTTCTATAGCTTATGATCCTTTTTGAAAGTATAGGTTCAATACCTGAAATCTGTTCTAATGCTGCTGCCTGAACTGAATTTATATCTTGTTTTTTGATCGATCCTCTTTTCTTAGAAACTGACTGTTGATTTGGAAAACGAAGTGAAGAAGACAGAAGGTGTTTAAGACTGTCTGAAATCCCGGTGACTTCTTGAAAATCTGCTAGAGAATTTACGTAATGCCCAGCTGCTCTATGGAGCTTGAGTCGATCAATAGCATCTAAAGGTATTCCCAATCTGTATGCATTATAATCATTTAAATAATTGGGATTATAAGAATAAATCTTCGCTGAAGAAGTTTGTTTTTGTTCTCGTAAAGAATCTAATTTTTTTTGATAGTACATTGTTTGTGAAAGATCTAAGACTATACTTTCTCTATCGTTCACGATTAATTGAAGTACTAAAATAAATAACAATCCCAACAAGAGGATTAAGAGAGCTCCTCTTTGCGACTTAGAAAGTACAAAAGGAAACCTGGAGTACATTTTAGCTTTTTTTGATCCCTGCTATAGCGGTTAGATACGTATTTAATTCTTCTCTTACTCTCGGAAATAAAAGAAGTAAACCAATCATATTAGGGAACACTAAAGCCAAAATCATTGCGTCTGAAAAAGCCCATACTGAGGACATGTCTCCTGCAGCTCCAATTACAATAAAAATCAAAAATAATGACTTGTAGGACAATTCAGAGACTTTACTCTTACCAAAAATATACATCCATGATTGCAGTCCGTAATAAGACCATGAAATCATTGTTGAAATAGCAAATAAAACTACGGCTATAGTCAAAAATGGTCCTGAAAAAGCGATATATTTTGAAAAGGCTGCCGCGGTAATTCCTGCCCCTTCAGCAGCTATACCATTGATCATAACTACACCACCTTCTCCACCGTAATTAAATACCGCGTTATCACCATTAAAGATAATGATGACCAAAGCGGTCATCGTACAAATTACCACAGTATCGATAAATGGCTCTAATAGAGCAACAAGTCCTTCGGAAGCAGGAAATTTTGTTTTTACTGCTGAATGCGCGATGGATGCAGAACCAGCTCCAGCTTCATTGGAAAAAGCAGCTCTACGAAACCCAGTAATTAAGACCCCTAACAAACCTCCTAATCCAGCCTGAGGATTGAACGCTTGGCCAAAAATCATTCCAAAAGCGTCGTCTACAAAACTAAGATTTGTTCCTATGATATAAAGACAAGCTAAGATGTACATCAAAGCCATTAAAGGGACAACTTTTTCGGTCACAGAGGCAATCCTCTTAATTCCTCCAATGATGATAATCCCTACTAGAATCATCATAACTACACCAATAATTGTTCTTGCACTTCCTCCTGTCATTCCAAAAGAATCAACCAATTGCATGGCTGCTTGATTTGATTGTGCAGCATTTCCTCCACCAAATGAAGCGCCAACACATAAGAAAGCAAAAACTCCAGCAAGTATTTTTCCTAAAGTGGCAAAACCTTTTTCTTTCAATCCTTTAGTCAAATAATACATTGGTCCTCCATAGACAGTTCCATCTTCTCCAACATCACGATATTTTACGCCAAGAGTACATTCTACAAATTTTGTAGACATCCCCAAAAGTCCGCACAAAATCATCCAGAAGGTAGCTCCAGGACCCCCTACCGCAATTGCCAAAGCAACCCCAGCTATATTTCCATTTCCAACTGTTCCAGACACAGCTGTGGCGAGAGCTTGGAAGTGACTGACCTCACCCTCTTTACTTTCATCCGAAATAGTACCTTTTACATCTCCTGCAACTGACAGTTCAGGATTCCCTGATTCATGATGATCAACACTATCGTATTTCCCTCGAACGGTATTAATCGCAGTACTGAACCTTCTGACATTTACAAAACCAAAATAAATTGTAAAAAACAATGCCCCACCGACCAATAAAATAATAATCGTAGGAATACCCGTTCCTAAAAAGTTGTGTAAAATTAAACCCTCCCACCAATTTGCAATTGGAGTAAAAGCTTCATTAATTCGTTCATCCAAGCCTTTCTCCTGAGCAAAAATTGGTGTTATACTTGAAGTAAAAAAAAGAAAGGAATAAAGAAATTTTCGTGATTGAAATAAATTCATGGTGGTTTGTATCGGATTTAAAAGCCCAATATCCTAAAAAGGATTACAAAATCAAATTAATCTAACTGAAACATTTTGTTTAGTTTTTGGATGGATGCACTACTTCCGAGAACTATCAGTTTCCCTCGAGTTGATAATGAGTGGTTTGCGTCTGGATTAATGATTTGTTTTTTATTTTCATCTTGATAACCAATTACATTGCAACCTGTTTTATTTCTCAACTGAATTTCTGCCAGAGTTTTGTTTTGATATTCTCTGGGTATTTCACTCAAACTGATCTCTTCCACATTGGGACTTATTTCGTCTCGCCACCAATCTAAAGCCCCCAAAAAATGAATTAAATCAGGGACTGTTAATAATGCTGCCATATAATCTCCACCAATTTTATCAGGCATAATGACGTGATTGGCTCCTGCCAAAGCCAACTTAGACTGATTGGCTTCTTCTGAAACTCGACTTACAATTACGATATCGGGTTTTAGTTGACGCGCCGACAAGACAACAAATAAATTATCTGCATCATCTGGAAGCGAACTGATCAAGTTTTTAGAACGTTTTATTCCAGCTAATTCCAAGGTTTCATCTGAAAGCGCATTCCCTTTTAAAAATAACACTTCATTCTCGTGTTCTTCAATTAGTTCTTCATCTTACTCGATTACAACATAGGCCTGTCGATGTCTCTTAAGGCGGGCTACAGCCTGTCGCCCATTACGTCCAAAACCACAGACAATAGTGTGTTCATTTAATGCGTTAATCATTTGTCTATTTTTTTTTGTTTAATCACTGTTAAACTCCATCCGCTTATCAAATACTCTACAATAAATCGAATGGCTAAAGCAACTATTAAAAATCCAATAAGGATGAATACTATTGCAAAAATTCTTCCTCTATCTGAGAGTACCCCAACCTCGGTGTATCCAACAGTACTTAGGGTAATCACCGTCATATACAAAGCGTCAAAAAGGGTATAATTTGTTTCAATCCAGTAAAACCCAAACACCCCAAAAAGTAATACAAAAAGTAAAAGTGGGAGAGCGCGAATTAATGGGGTCTTGAATAAATACATCTGGTCACAAATCGAAAACAGAACTCCTTTTGGTATAAACCATATCTTTGAGTTTCATCCAAAAAGCAAGAGTGAGATAAAGGGCAAATCCGCCAACTAAAGTTGCAAAAGAAGCGTAAATAAAAAATATACGAACACTTTTTACTTTCATCCCCAAAAGTTCAGCCAGACGAGTGGAAACAGCAAAACCATTCCGTTCAAAAAACAATCGAATTGTGTGAGGTGTTTTCATGATTACAAAGTTACTTTTTTTCTTTGAGGTTTAACTATTCTTTATTTGTACTTCATTAACTCAAAGCCCACCTGACAAGACAAGCACTTTTTTAATTTGCAATATTTCTTGTAGAGATGTAAAATTGACTGACTACTAATGGCATTGACTTGCGGAACTTCAAAGGATTTGAAGCGACTTAAGATTCGGTTGTTTTCTGAGGGAACAACAGCAGCCCATTCAAAAAGTGAATCTTCACCAGAACTCCCTTTGTATTTTGCATAGGTAAAACGGATAGGAATAAGCGTATTGATTAATAATAAATCGAAAAAGCGACGACTAATCTTTTTCGAATGCAATTGGCTTTTACTGTCAAAATTAAAGTGGGAATTCCAATAGTCACTCGCTTTAACATCAAAAAGTGCATAGCAGTTTTGAGGACTTTGCTGCCCAACTAAATCCTCAAATAGTGCTCCTGATTTTGAATAAAGCTGAGCCAGTTGAGACAGTCTTAGTGTGGGAAAATTAGCAGGTCGTAAACGAGCAAAATGAACTTTAATTCCGTGGGGGATTTGAAGTTTAAATTTAGATTTAATGTAGTGATAACGTGTTCTTAAATCTTCTTGATAAGCTCCTTTCAGCGGATGGTTTAAAAGTCCAGATTGCCCCATAAAAACAGCTTCTAAATTCAATGAATCGTTCCTCAATTGGAGTACCCGTTTAAAAGGGATAGAACAAGCCATGTCAAAAAATGCATTTCCGTTAATATTCAATCCGAAACCTTTGGATAGTAAAACAAAAAGTGTAGCCTCCCAATCGTTTTTTAACTTCTTCAAAAGGTTCTGAATAAACCCAACACGGTCTTCCATGCGCTCTACAAATAGTAGCTCTTGATACCTGAGCCATCGTGCTTTTGAAAAAGATTTTATCTGTCGTTCACACGAAATAAATTTGGGCTTGGGAGAAAATTTATTGTGGTAATTTTCTAAAGTGGACGCTGCCACATATTTACTTAAATCGAAGGTTGGTATTGACTGGCCGTTGGGATAGGATACGTCCGAATCAAAATCCCATACTACATGAAGAATTACATTATCGTATGCAAGATCTGTTTGGTGCCCATGACGAAACCAATCCGAAGAATGAACGTGAAGCTCTACAGGACCAGCCCAAGAGAGATTATCTAAATAAATTTTAGCCTGTGAAAAATCTGGTCCAGCTAAAGAATTTGGATAGCCCGGAAAAAGAATTTCAAGTTTTTCACCTTTAACGGTCTTTAAGTCAGATTTGGAAAATTTCTGAAACTGCCAAATAAAATGGAGTAAGGATTCTTTCATAAAATAAGCTTTGGGGGCTTTGGTATTTATCTTCTCAACTTTCTAGCTGTCCTTTCCATTCTAAAATTCCTCCTAAAAGATTGTAACAATCTGAAATTCCATGATGCTTAAATAACTGACAAGCTTGGGCACTTCGGGCACCCGATCTACAGTAAATAAAATAAGTTTTCGTGCTGTCTAAGGCGGCAAGACCATTCATGAATTCTTGTGGCTCACGAATATTCAATAGTTGAGCATTTTCAAGATGACCTGAATTATACTCTTCCGGAGTGCGAACATCAATAATGATACTCTGTTCGGTTTCGGTTTGTTTTGTTGTCCAAGATTCTTGTGATAAATCCATTGTTTTTTTAAGCTAAGGTACAATAGCCTCTCTTTCGAAACAAATCAAAATAAATTTTGAGTTTAAAAAAAAACAATTATATTTGTATCAACAAATGTTGTACGTACAATAAATGATTTCAAAAAAAGTAATTCTCTCGCTTATTAGAATCAACAGTAAAATCAATAACCAATTGATGGCGGTGCTGAAACCTTATGGGGTTTCTATCCAACAATTCAATGTGTTGAGAATTCTAAGAGGTCAAAAAGGAGTGGCTGCAAATTTATCTACCGTACAGAATCTTATGGTAGATAAGATGAGTAACACCACTCGATTAATAGATAAACTAATTGAGAAGTCGTTAGTTGAACGAATCATTTGTAAAGAAAATAGAAGAAAAATCGAGTTGTTTATTACAGAGAAAGGGCTTTCTTTTCTAGATCAAATTGATCCAGTAATTGATCAAGCTGAAGATAAGATGGTCGGACATCTAAAAAAAAGTGAAAAAGAAAAAATCATCTCTCTTCTTAACCAACTTAAATTTAATTAAAAATTGCTATGAAAAGGAAAATAAACATTTTGTTATTAATCCTTATAACAACTACCTCAGCATGGAGCCAATCTTCAATGATTAAAATTAATGCTGATGAAAGCAACATTCACTGGCTTGCTAAAAAAGTTACCGGAGAGCACGAAGGAGTCATAAAGCTAGTAGAGGGAAGCTTTGAAATGGATGATGATCAAATCAATGGTGGAAGCTTTACGGTTGACATGACCTCTATCATCTGCACTGATCTATCTGGCGAATACAAAGGTAAATTAGAAGGTCATTTAAAATCTGATGATTTCTTTGGTGTTGAAAAATTTCCAAGAGCTTCAATGCTAATCACGAAAAGTGAAAAGAAAATGGAAAACCACTATGCCATGGAAGGAGCTCTTACTATTAAGGGCATCACCCACCCAATAAATTTTGAGATGCACGTTGAAGGAAATACAGCTGCAACTAAATTAGTAGTAGATCGTTCAAAATATGATGTGCGTTTTCGTTCTGCAAGTTTTTTTGAAAACTTAGGCGATAAAATGATATACGATGATTTCGAACTAGCGGTAAATTTAAAATTCTAAAGACATGAAAATCAACAGACCAAAATGTGGATGTGGAAATACATCAAATCCCGAAGGATTTTGTGACGGTTCCCACGCTAAAAAATAATTATTATTGTTCGGGGATTTGGGGTTAATTAACATTTTATACTATATTTGATTTAATGAACCGAACAATAATTTTTTTAAACGGATGGTGGTACGCACTTCAACAATGAACTCGTGAATCCAAACCGTATATAACTCTCAAAGGCTTGTCATCACGACAAGCCTTTTTTAATTGAATCAACATGAAGCGTTTTACTCTTCAATCGAAACACAAAAAAATCCTTGCAGATACACTTACTCCCGTGAGTGTTTACTTGAAAATTAGGGACGTATTCCCCCACAGCTTACTCCTGGAAAGCAGTGACTATCACGCAAACAACAATGACTTCTCCTATATTTGTTGTAATCCTATTGCAACTATCGAGCTAAAGAAAGGCAAACTAACCACCCATTATCCAGACGGAAACTCCATCGCCATTGAAGTCGATCAAGGTGTAGATATACCCGAAAAAATACATGATTTTTCACAGCAGTTTGTAACTGAAAAATTCTCTTATAAATTTATAAGTAATGGCATCTTTGGTTTTGTGGCGCATGATGCAGTTCAATATTTTGAACAACTTGAGCTAAATCAAAATAAATTAGGGCATGATATGCCGGACCTTTATTATGCAGTTTATCAAAATATCATTGCGATCAGCTTGTTCAATCACGAAGCGCATTTGTTTTCCCACTCAATCGACGGAAAACACAATTTAGATCACCTAGAACAACTGATAAATGGAAAACAGCAAAGCAAGTTCAGTTTTGAAAAAACAGGTGAAAAAACCTCTAATTTGACCGATGAACAATTTCTAGAATTTGTAACTCAAGGCAAACAACACTGCTATAGAGGAGATGTCTTTCAATTGGTTTTGTCCCGCAAATTCAGTCAAGGGTTTCAAGGTGATGACTTCAATGTCTACCGTACTTTACGTTCGATTAACCCGTCCCCTTATTTATTCTATTTCGACTACGGTGACTTTAAAATTTTTGGCAGTTCTCCAGAAGCCCAATTGGTAGTAAACAAAGGTACAGCCGAAATTCATCCTATAGCTGGAACTTTTAAACGCACAGGAAACGATGAAGAGGATGCAGCAGCTGCATTAGAACTTTCTAAAGATCCTAAAGAAAACAGCGAACACGTAATGCTTGTTGATCTCGCAAGAAACGATTTAAGTCGTAATGGATCAAAAGTATTGGTAGAAAAAAATCGCGAAATTCAGTTTTACTCCCATGTAATTCATCTTGTTTCAAAGGTAAGCTGTGAAATGAAAAAAACTGCTAAAACCTTTCGTGTAGTTGCTGACACTTTCCCTGCTGGAACCCTAAGTGGAGCTCCCAAACACAAAGCATTACAACTCATAGACCGATACGAAAAAACCAAACGGAACTTCTACGGAGGAGCCATTGGCTATTTAGATTTCGAAGGTAATTTCAATCACGCCATCATCATCCGTTCTTTTTTAAGTCAACACAATCAATTACACTATCAAGCAGGTGCGGGTATCGTAGCAGATTCTGTTCCTGAAAACGAACTACAAGAAGTATACAATAAATTAAGGGCCTTGGATAAAGCCCTAACCTTAGCTGAAGAAGTATCATGAAAAAAGTATTTGTCATCGATAATTACGATTCCTTTACCTATAACCTTGTTCATTATCTTGAAGAACTCGACTGTGAAGTAACTGTAAAAAGAAACGACCAATTTGACTTAGATGAGTTGGAAGACTATCCTTTTCTTCTCCTCTCGCCAGGACCAGGGATACCTGAAGAATCCGGTTTACTCAAAGCCGCTATAGAGCGTTATGCACCTACCAAAAAAATATTAGGGATTTGCCTTGGTCAACAAGCCATTGGAGAAGTCTTTGGAGGCAGTCTTATCAACCTAGATAAAGTGTATCACGGTATTGCTACCCCAGTTAAAGTGATTCAAGAAGATGTTCTTTTTAACGACCTTCCACAAAACTTTGAGGTTGGACGTTACCATTCTTGGGTAGTTAAAACCCCATTACCCGAAATATTGGAGGCTACCTCTATAGATGAACAAGGTCAATTAATGTCCTTACGCCACAAAATTTATGATGTCCGTGCGGTTCAATACCATCCAGAGTCTGTTTTAACACCGCATGGAAAAAAAATAATGAAAAACTGGATTAATAGCACCATATGAAAGCGATACTCAATCAACTCATTCGACATGAGCAACTCTCAAAGGAACAAGCCAGACAAGTCATCATCAATATTGCTGAAGGCCATTACAATACCTCAGAAATTGCTTCTTTCTTAACTGTATTTATGATGCGAAGCATCAGCTTAGAGGAACTGGAAGGCTTCCGTACAGCCCTCCTTGAACTTTGTATTCATGTTGATCTGAGTGAATTTAATGCCATTGATTTATGCGGGACTGGAGGGGACGAGAAAAACACATTTAACATCTCAACGCTCTCTGCCTTTGTAACAGCAGGTGCTGGAGTAAAGGTAACCAAGCACGGAAATTATGGAGTCTCTTCAGGTTGTGGTTCCAGTAACGTTCTTGAAGTATTAGGTATTCGCTTTTCTAATGAATCTGATTTTTTAAAACGCTGTGTTGATGAGGCTGGAATCTGTATTTTACACGCTCCTCTTTTCCATCTTGCCATGAAAAATGTGGCCCCGGTAAGAAAAGAATTGAAACTCAAAACTTTCTTTAATATGTTAGGCCCTCTAGTTAATCCCGCTTTTCCGAAGTATCAGTTAACTGGGGTGTTTAATCTAGAATTAGCACGGCTTTATTATTATCTTTTTCAAAAAACAGACACAAAATTCACCGTACTCTATGCCCTAGATGGCTATGATGAAATTTCACTTACAGGACCTGTTAAAGCTTTTAGCAACACTGGAGAGCGATTACTTTCAGCCCAAGATTTTGGGGTACTGTCCCATCCTGCTTCTTCGATTACTGGAGGAAAAACTATAGATGCTTCGGCAGCTATTTTTATGGATATTTTACACAACAGAGGCAGTCAAGAACAGCAAAACGTAGTTTGTGCCAATGCCGGTATGGCCATAGCCACAGTGGAGGCACTCTCACCCATTCAGGGCTTCGAAAAAGCAAAAGAATCTCTAGCTTCCGGCCAAGCCTTAAGCGCCTTTAAAACCCTTCAACAACTAAGTCAAATATGAGTATTTTAGATCGTATTATAGCCGATAAAAAAAAGGAAGTGGCGCAAAGAAAGTCACTCTTCCCCACCTCCTATTGGGAGGCCTCTCCTCTTTTTGATCGAAAACTAAATTCGTTGAGCTCCCGTCTGAGACTAAGTGCATCAGGTATCATAGCCGAACACAAAAGACGTTCCCCTTCAAAGCAAAACATCAACAACAAGTTGACTGTAAGTAAAGTTGCCCTAGACTATCAAGCAGCTGGTGTTTGCGGAATGTCAGTTTTAACAGATGGAAAGTACTTTGGAGGATCATTAGACGATCTAAATCTAGCGCGTGCTGTAACCGAATTCCCACTCCTTCGAAAAGAATTCATTGTGGATGAATACCAGCTCATTGAAGCAAAGGCCCACGGTGCTGATTTAATCCTATTGATTGCTGCTGTTTTGACAAGAACCGAAATTCAACGACTTTCATCAGCTGCACAGCAATTAGATTTGGAAGTACTTTTAGAAGTTCACAACCAAGAAGAACTAGAAAAATCATTGATGCCTACCTTGGATTTATTAGGTGTGAACAACCGTAACCTCAAAACTTTTGAAGTGTCTTTGGAAACAAGTCGAGACTTAGCTTCTAAAATTCCGGATGAATTTGTCAAAGTATCTGAAAGTGGGATTTCTGAAGTCGCTGCCATACAAGAATTAAAACGCTATGGATATCAAGGGTTTTTAGTGGGAGAAAATTTCATGAAAACAGCAAATCCAGGGGCAGCAGCAAAAGAATTTATAACACAATTAGAAGGATGAAACTAAAAGTATGCGGCATGCGAGAAATAGAAAATATTTCAGCTCTTGCAGAACTAAAACCTGACTATATGGGCTTTATTTTTTGGGCACCTTCAAGTCGTTATGTAGAATCTACTACTCCCGCCCTACCCAACCAAATAAAAAAAACAGGGGTTTTTGTCGACGCGACTCCTGATTACATTCAATCCACAATACAAGACCACCATTTGAACGCAGTACAACTTCATGGAGAAGAGACCCCAGCCTATTGTGAGTTGATTCAGGAATTTGGAGTTGAAGTCATCAAAGCATTTAGTATAAAAGAGCAATTTGACTTTAGTCTACTGGACTCTTATGAAGATCGATGTGATTATTTTCTTTTTGACACCAAAGGGGAACTTCCTGGTGGCAATGGCTACGGCTTTGACTGGTCAATACTCCATAACTATTCCTCTACAAAACCCTTTTTTTTAAGCGGAGGAATTGGCCCGGAAGATTATAAAAAAATAAACAGCTTATTAAACCTCGATTTACCTGTTTTTGCTATCGATGTAAATAGTAAATTTGAACTTTCTCCAGGATTAAAAAACATAGATCTGATAACACCCTTTAAAAAACAATTAGATGAACTATAATGTAGATGAAAAAGGATATTACGGCGATTTTGGTGGAGCTTATATCCCCGAAATGCTCTATCCAAATGTTGAAGAATTACGCCAAAATTATCTCAGTATAACTGCTGACCCAGATTTCAAAAAACAATTTGACGAACTGCTTAAAGTTTATGTAGGGCGGCCCACCCCACTCTATTTTGCAAAACGTTTATCTGAAAAATACAATACCAGGATCTATTTAAAGCGCGAAGACCTTTGTCATACGGGGGCTCACAAAGTCAACAATACTATTGGACAAATTCTACTCGCACAAAGACTTGGCAAAAAACGAATCATTGCAGAAACAGGAGCTGGTCAACACGGCGTAGCTACAGCAACCGTTTGTGCCTTAATGGGAATCGAGTGCATTGTTTATATGGGAGAATTGGACATCAAACGTCAAGCTCCCAACGTTGCCCGAATGAAAATGTTAGGCGCTGAGGTACGACCTGCTCAGTCAGGTAGTAAAACTTTAAAAGATGCTACCAATGAAGCCATTCGTGATTGGATTAACAATCCAGTAGATACACATTACATTATTGGTTCGGTTGTGGGTCCCCACCCTTATCCTGATATGGTTGCCCGATTCCAAGCAGTGATAAGCGAAGAAACCAAATGGCAGTTAGAGGAAACTGAGGGTCGTAACTATCCTGATCACGTTATTGCCTGCGTAGGAGGTGGAAGCAATGCAGCTGGTTTGTATTACCATTACCTCAATGACGAACGCGTCAATATTATTACGGTAGAAGCTGCTGGAAAAGGTATTGATTCTGGGGAAAGTGCTGCGACCTCAGCTCTTGGAAAAGAGGTAATTATTCATGGAAGTAAAACACTTTTGATGCAAACTCCCGACGGACAGATCACAGAGCCCTATTCTATTTCTGCAGGACTTGACTATCCTGGTGTAGGACCCATGCACGCCCATTTATTCCGTAGTCAACGTGCGGAATTTATTTCCATACCCGACCAAGAAGCCATGGACTGGGGCTTAACCCTTTCTCAAATGGAAGGTATTATCCCTGCCATAGAAACAGCTCATGCCTTTGCAGCATTAGATGCACGTAAATTTGGTCCAGAAGAGGTTGTGGTGTTCAATTGTTCCGGACGCGGCGACAAAGATTTAGATACATATATTGATTATTTTAAATTATAATGAACAGAATTGATCAAAAATTCAAAGGAGACAAAAAACTCTTGTCCATCTATTTTTCAGCAGGATACCCCAACCTTGAGGATACCGTCCCCGTATTAAAAAAATTACAAGTCGCCGGCGTAGATATGGTAGAGATTGGTCTGCCGTTTTCAGATCCTCTAGCAGATGGACCAACCATACAAGAAAGCTCGACCCAAGCTTTACGAAATGGTATGAATACTGAAAAGCTTTTTAGTCAATTAGACGGTATTCGTAAAGAAATTGAGATCCCACTCGTACTTATGGGCTACTTTAATCCCATGATGCAATACGGAATAGAAAAATTCTGTCAACGCTGTGAATCCATTGGTATTGACGGACTCATCATTCCAGATCTTCCGGTAGATGTATACCATGAACACTACAAAACCCTCTTTGATCAACACGGACTCTATAATATGTTTTTGATTACACCTCAAACCTCAGACAAACGCATTCGGTATATCGATCAAGTTTCAAACGGTTTTATTTATATGGTGAGTAGTGCCAGTGTAACAGGTGCCAAGAACACCTTTGGAAAAACTCAAACAGATTACTTCCAACGAATTCAAAAAATGGAATTAAACACTCCTACAGTTGTTGGTTTTGGAATTAGCAATGCAGAAACTTATCAAGCAGCGACCAAGGAATCTAGGGGTGCAATTATAGGTTCTGCTTTTATAAAATTTCTGAAAGAAAAAGGTGTAGAAAATATACCTGAGTTTATTCAATCCATTCGCGATTAGGTATTACACTACAGCTCCTTGACAGCTACTTCCTGCACCCGCAGTGCAGCCGTAGCAATGCTGAGAAATACAAATCTCACGATTTTGAAGCTGATCCAAATCAAAATCATCTAGATGCTGTACGGGACTCACTACTTTTAAATCCAACATTTGATTGAAATCACAATCGTATAAAAAGCCATCCCAACTTATAGATAGCGTATTAGTACACATTACATTAGCAATTGCCTCTGGGTTAAAGGCATCTACAAGACGCTGCATGTACTCCTCATAATTTTCCGAGGCTATAAGGTACTCCAGAAACCTACTAATAGGAAGGTTGGTAATGGTAAACAACTGATTAAAATCGATATCAAAATCTTGCTTAAGTGCCTTTTTAAAATCATTTTCAAGAGCTTGTTGGTTAGCCGGTAAAAAAGCTCCTGAGGGGTTGTAAACCAAATCCAATTGCAATCCACTTCCAGGCATACCGTACCCTACTTTATTGAGCATTTGAAGGGCTTTAACCGATTGAGAAAAAACTCCCTCACCCCGTTGCCGATCCGTTTTTTCTTTTTTGTAAAACGGCAATGAAGAAACTACATGAATGCGATGTGCTTTAAAAAAATCGGGTAAGTCGTAATATTTTTTATTTGCTCTTAAAATAGTAAGATTAGAACGCACTATAAAATCAGCAACTCCAATTTTAGAAGCCTCGGCCACAAACCATCGAAAATCTGGATGCATTTCTGGAGCTCCACCTGTCAGATCCAGCGTTGAAACAGGGGATTTTTCTAAAATTTGTAAACATTTTTCAAGGGTTTTTCGACTCATCATCTCTTTGCGATCAGGACCTGCATCTACATGACAATGGGCGCAGACCTGATTGCACATATACCCAAGATTCATTTGTAAAATTTCCAATGTTTTAGGACGTAAAGGTAAAGACTGGGATTGTTTGATTTTTTCCTCAAAAGTGGGTAGTAAACCTCCAGGGGCAAAAATGCCATTTTTTAAAAAGTCTAATTGTCGTGTGCTTTCTGCCAATTGATGTACGCGTCCTTTAAGGGATTTAGTTGCCATTACATGCTGCGTTTTTCATACACATCCATCATCTGTACTCCATGAACAAGTGAGGCACCTCCACGTATGGCGCCAGCAACGTGTAGGGCTTCCATCATTTCTTCTTTATCTACACCACGCTCTAAGCCATCTTGAGTGTAGGCATCAATACAATATGGACATTGAACTGTATGCGCAACTGCTAATGCAATAAGCGATTTTTCCCGAGCAGAAAGTGCTCCTTCTTCGAAAACACTATTGTAATAATCAAAAAATTTCTTGCCAAGATCAGGAGACCAGTCACTGATGTTTTTAAACTTTTTTAAATCTGAACTTTGATAATAAGATGGTTTCATGTTTTCTTTTTTAAAAAATTATATTTTTTCTAAATCTAAAAAAGAAAGCTGAGATAGATCAATTGTTTAACCATAGATTAACGAACAAGAATTAAGATTTTCATTCATTTCTTGTGAATTCTATAATAAATGTATATGCTTACTTGTCAAACGCAGTTTTAGAATTCGTTTGGCACACTGACACCCATGTCTAACCTGAGGACTTACTATGTTTTTTCTTTTTTTACGGCTTCCACTTTTTAACAATAATATACTAGAAGATTATTTTCCATTAATTTTTTCTAATCTTTTAGTCATTCTTTTTTTTCTCTTTTTCCAAAACAGCAGAAAAAAGGCAGACATAGCTTACCAAAATCATATTGCGCGTCTGGAAGCTCGTTCGCTCCGTGCGCAAATGAACCCCCATTTCATTTTTAATGCACTTAACAGCTTACAAAGCATCATGATTCTTAAAGGTGAACGCGAGTCAAATCGCTATATCGGAATGTTATCCAAACTCTTGCGATTTACCCTAGAAATGAGCACCAAAGAGAGTATTACTCTCAAAGAGGAAATAGACTATTTAGAAGCTTATCTGGAGCTTCAAAAAATACGTTTAAATGCTAAATTAAAATACACTGTCCGGATCGCTGAGGAGTTTAAATCAACTGCTCATAATTATTTTATACCACCCATGTTAATTCAACCCATTATCGAAAATGCTATCATTCATGTTATCAGTCCTTTGAAACAGAAAATTGGATGCATTGATTTATCTATAAATAAGTCGGATGATTATGTGAAGGTGAGGGTAGAAGATAACGGAATTGGACTAAAAGCTTCAAAAGAATTAAAGAAGAACAAAGAAAAAGTACACAAATTATATGCCACTCAAATATTAAGAGAACGTATTGACATATTTAATTATTTAAAAAAAAAAGACATAAAGTTTATACTGAAACCAAAACTACTAGACAATAGGATTACTGGAACTGAAGCCCAAATTGAAATACCAATTTTACAGTCCATCTGATGCCGCTAACTATTAATCTATTTTAAACTACATGAAAACTATCGTTATAGAAGATGAACTCAACAAACTAAATTTACTTTCCCATTTTTTAAAAAAATACTGCCCGGAAGTAGATTTAATAGCCTCTTGCCAAACCAAAGATGAAGGGGTAGCAGTGAGCTTAGGTGGATTGAGCGTTCGAATACCCACAAGTGGAAACAGATCCATCCAATTGAACCCCGGCGCAGCAATGACACTTTCTGGGATTGGGAAAAACAGTAGTTCCTCGCCTTTAAGTTTTAATGTAACTGCCAATCAATCTGCTTCTTTCCCTGCAAATACTTGGACATATTGGAATTCAGGAACTGCATTCACAGCCTACGGGTCCACTCAAGAACTTCTTTTTTACGACGAAATTAGTCAAGAGCGTTATCGGGTGTATGTCATCATTGGAAACAATTTTAACAATAATATGATCGCCGTGGAACGTTTGTAAAAAACAACTATTGGGTTATTCTTTTATGTATTGTATTGAGTCATGTAAAATCTAAACAGCCTCTTCGCCAGATTTTAATTCCCTGAAAGGAATCAAAGTCTAAATTAAACCGTATTTTCAAGTTTAAAACTTAGACTTCAATTGGAATCGTTACTACTTGTCTTTGCAAAAACACCCGTTCTTGGGAAAGTAAAAAGCCGTTTGGCAGAAACCCTAGGAGAAGA
>JAQWHT010000076.1 GCA_029249225.1 Flavobacteriaceae bacterium | reverse complement strand
TACCGTCTATTTTAACAATTTGTTTTAAAATTTTCAAACTATTTAACTATTTATTTTAATTCAAATTACATTGAGGAATAAAATGCTTACTCCATTCCCGCCACCGGGATCTAATAAAATTGTTGCTAATAGAGATGGTAGAATCAATTAAAATGTTAGGACTATAATTTTATATTACTTTTTTTTAAAATGTTTTTAAAATCTTTTTTTAATACTATAATTCTAAATGATCCACCTACTTATTTTAAAGTCGGGCTGGAAGTTGCATTTAACTTTTTAGTTTGGTTTTTCCTTTTTTATTATTTCAAAATAGATGGATTCAAAACCTTAGTAGCCTATCTTGCCTTTTTGATTCTAGCAAACCTAATTTTCAAAGTTTATAAAACCACCTTCCGCTATTTTAATGTTTCAGATTTATTAAAAATCTTTTTTATTTCTCTTGGTTCTTTTGTACTCTCTATATTAATTACTCAGCCTCATTTTGCTGAGACACATGTTGTAAACCTGTTTTTCTCTTCTATAACAATTCTAATCGTCCCCCGATTACTTTTAAAAATACTTTTTGCCTCCAAAGTTGATTCTAAAAAAACTAAAGCACTTATTTATGGAGCAGGTGAAAATGGAATTTATTTTAAAAGAGCTTATCAAAACAATTTAGGATTTCAGATAAGTGGATTTATTGATGATGATAATTCCAAAGTGGGTAAGCTCATAGATGGGGTTCCAATTATGGATTTAAATATCAAAAAGATAAAAAAACTATATAAAAATAGCTACACACACGTGATAATTTCAACTGATAATTTTACAATCAAAAGGAAAAATTACATTTTAAGAACCCTTACAGAAATTGGTTTTATAGTATATAGGTTGCCAAATAAAGAAGAAATTATAAATCAAAGCACTGACAGATCTAAAGTTGTCGAATTCTCGGTTGACCAGCTTTTATCTCGAGATGAGATATCAATTGATTTTAAAAAGTTCGAAACATTTATAAATGGGAAAACTATTTTAGTAACTGGTGGTGCAGGTTCAATAGGTTCGGAAATTATTAATCAACTAAAAGAATTTAAAAACCTAAATATCATTGGGATTGATAATTCTGAATTTAATTTATTCAATGCAATAAATAAGTTTAAAGAATTCTCAAACATTCAATTTTATTTGAAGGACATTACAGATAAGGTGTCGATGGATTTGTTTTTTGAAAACAACAAAATTGACATCATTTTTAATGCTGCTGCATATAAACACGTTCCCATTTTTGAGGATAACCCATATTCTGGTTTTAAAAACAACGTGCTTGGATGTAGTTATTTGGTTCAAAAAGCAGTAGAAAAAAATATTGAAAAATTTGTTTTGGTTTCTTCAGATAAGGCTGTAAATCCCACTAATCTCATGGGCGCATCAAAACGCATCTGTGAGGCGATAGTAGCTAATACAAAATCCGGAAAATCAAAAACTGTGTTTTTGTCAACACGTTTTGGTAATGTTCTTGACTCAAGCGGCTCCGTGGTTCCAACCTTTAAATCCCAAATAGCCAAAGGAGGCCCAATTACTATTACTGACTTAAAAATAGAAAGGTATTTTATGACCATCCCAGAGGCTTCAAAACTTGTTCTTGAGGCGACTCGTATTGGAAAAGGATCTCAAATCTATGTTTTTGATATGGGTGAACCAGTTAAAATTTATGATTTAGCCAAAAAGATGTTACTTCTTTCAGGTCTAAATGAAACTCAGGTACCTATAATTGAAACTGGACTAAGAAAAGGTGAAAAACTTTACGAGGAGTTGTTTTTAGATAGTGAGGTCGTGGGTAAATCAGATGAAAACCCAAATCTTTTGATCGGTAAAAAAGTAAGTCTAACTGAAGAGCAAAATAAGACTTTAAATGATCTTATCACCATTTTTGAAAATGGTCAAATTGTCAAATTCAATGAACTTGATATTAAACAAATTGTACCAGAATACAATAAAATGTCATGATAGCTACAATAAAAAGACTTGGTGTAATTGTTTATCAAAGACTATTTAATTTAGATGATTTATCAGTTAAATTTCCCATTTCAGTTAAAGGTATTATTATAGAAAACAATAGGGTTCTGCTTTTAAAAAACGAAAATTTAATTTATGATTTACCAGGTGGAAAAGTAGAGCCGCACCAATCTTTGGAAGAGGCTTTAATTGATGAATTTAAAGAAGAAACAAATCTGGATGTTAAAATCAAATCTTTGATAGAGCTAAAAAAACTACATCTTAATAAACGAGATATTTTAATAGCTACCTATCAAGTTGAGAATACATCAAATCATCCAATCAAAATATCTTATGAAAATTGGGGTTACACTTTTATAAAGATTAATGAACTTGAAAAATACAACATAAAACCATGGATTATTGAGCTCATAAAAAATAATTTTGTGTCTTAAAAATATTTTTTTAATTCTAAAATAACTAGGTCCTTATGTTAAAAACTAATTTTTGAATTAAACCTATCTTGTGGTAATTTTGATAGAAAGCTGAATATGTCAAAGTTTACTTCACAAACGGCAAGAGAAGCAGGTAGAAAATCAAAACCCCGATACTCCCCTCTAAAAAAGGAGAAAATATTAAAAACAGGATATAAAAGATAAGTTAAAAAAAACGTTGTTTAACGGTAAAATTCAGTAAAATAGGGGTTTAACAGAGAAAAAGTTTTTGACTCGGGACTGTAGTAAAAGAGTAACTTTTTGAATCAAAGACTTAGAGTCAAGAATTAAAAAATTTAAGGTGATTGTTTCGTCTTAAAGAAATAAGAAAGCGGAGAGACAGGGATTCGAACCCTGGCGACGGTTACCCGTCGACAGATTAGCAATCTGCTCCATTACCACTCTGGCACCTCTCCGATAATAAAGTGCGTAAAAGTAAGGTTTAGAAAAAAATAATCCAATCTTTTTATTGATTATTTAGGATACTCAATACGTAGTTGATAGACATTGATAAGTTTTTTAAAAAGCACTTTTTTTACAGTCTCAATTTCAGATAAAGTAATATTAGAATCATTGAATTGAAAAGTCTTCATTTTTCCATCAATGATATTATAAATAAAATCTTCTAATTCATTAATATTTGGTGTTTTTAGGCTTTTAGATGCAGCCTCTACTGCATCCGCCATCATCAAAATCGCTGTTTCTTTTGAAAATGGGCGAGGTCCAGGATACTGAAATTCTTCAACATCAGTTTGTGGGTTAATCTCCAATTGCTTTTTGTAAAAATAATATACTGAAGACGTACCGTGATGTGTACGAATAAAGTCTATTATTCTATCAGGCAAATTGTTCTTTTGAGCAATTGCTATGCCTTCTTTTACATGATCAATTATAATCTTTGCGCTTTGTTTGGGCGTGAGTTCATCATGAGGTGATACTGTTCCTGATTGATTTTCTGAGAAAAAATGAGAATTATTCAGTTTCCCTATGTCATGATACAACGCGCCTACACGAACAAGTAGCGCATTTGCCCCTATTTCATTGGCTGCTGCTTCAGCTAAGTTGGCAACTTGGAGACTGTGGTGAAAGGTGCCAGGTGCTTTTTCTGAAAGTATTTTTAACAGATTTGCATTGGTATCAGAAAGTTCCAACAAAGAAACATCAGAAACCAATCCGAAGACTTTTTCATAAATATATATTAGGGGTTGAACAAAAAGCATCAACAGGCCATTGAGTAAAAATAAGGCTAAAGGAGTAAAATCAATTTTAATAAAACTTCCTTCTTGAATTGTAGTAAATGCTAAATATCCAATAATATAGACCAGTACAATTTGTCCAACTGAAATAAATAAATTTGCTCTTCGATACAATTGAGAAACCGTTTGAATGGTAATTATACCCGCCATAATCTGAATAAAAACATATTCGAAGCTATTGGGAACTATAAAACCGATCAAGAGTACTGTGAGAACATAGGTGAACAATCCTAGGCGTGCATCAAAAAATGCTTTTACTATTAGGGGCAAAATACAAATAGGCACAGCAAATACATAAACAGTATCGTACTGAATCACAAGGGTTACTGCAACAATTACGATGAGTATGTTAAAAAAGATAAAGGTTAGCTTTCTATTGTTTTCATAAATAGAATATCTGTATTTATGTAAGAACAATAAGAGGAGCGTAAAGGTTAACAATACTAATATTGAATACCCAAATACGATCCATAAATTACTTTGATCTCCTTGACGAAGTGAAAACTCATTTCTAAGGGAACTGAGTACTTCAAAAAGTTCATCGTTGATCAGATCACCCTCAGCTATAATCAGTTCGCCTGAAGAGACTACACCTCTAGAGAGTGAAATATTTTGAATAGCATCATCAATAGAATTTTGATCAAACAATTCATCTCGGAATACATTTGGGGTTATCAGTTCAAAAAATAGATCATTATATGCATCTTCAAAGGATTCTAGTTCGCTTTCGGAAACTGAACTTGAAATAAATTTAAACAAGTCATCGGATCGAAAAACTTCTTCTATATCAATAGGAATCTCTATTTGACCCTGTATTAAATACACATCAGAATTCCCTTCGTGTTTATAGTTGGGTGGTAAAACTCCATAAGTGTATATTTCACTCAATAAGCTGAGCCCGAATTGATAAAGACTATCCAATAAAATCGGGTTAGACTCTCTCACAAAATAAGTCATAAAAGCATCTGGATAATTTTCAGATACCCTTATTTTAATATCAAGATCACTTCTCAAATAAGGCTTATGGTTTTTCAAAACAGTCTCCTTATCTGCTTGTATTTCAGCAGCTGATTTTAAAATTGAAAAGTCAAAAGGTGCATAATAACTTGGATATTGCCACAGCCTACCCTTTTGAAATTCATATTTAAATTGTCCACCTCTAGGAAGGAGGTATAAAAGAAAGATTGAACTTGCTAATATTAACAATGACTTATAAATTAGTCCTTGTTGTGCTACAATAAATTTCCAAAAAGATCTCAAAAAATTATTTTTAGATTCAAATCTACATAAACTAATTTTCTTGATGGGTATTTTTGAGACAGATGACTTTAGTATGGTTTTAAAATTCCTATTTTTGTCATGCACCATGTACTATCTTCACACAAAATATAAATTTTGAAACACGGTATCTGTCATTTAAGTATTGTACCAATACGAAAAGAAAACAGCAACCAGAGTGAGTTGGTCTCCCAACTTCTTTATGGAGATTGTTTCAAAATTATTTTACAAAAAAAAGATTGGATCCAGATTACTACTCTTCAGGATGAATATACAGGCTGGATCGATAAAAAACAGTTTCAAATTATTTCAAAAAAAGAGGCTGAAAATTTAAGTCTTAATAAAATGCTTTACTCCAATCAATTGGTTGACTTTATTGAAACTGAGGATGGATCGTTATTGTCTATAGTAATGGGAAGCAATATTTCCGGTTCGAGCCTTTTAAAGCACACTTTTAACGGAAGCTTTTCAAAGGGTAAAAGGGTCAAGTCAAATTTGGTTAAAACAGCATACCTCTACCTCAACACCCCCTATTTATGGGGAGGAAAAACTCCAATGGGAATAGATTGTTCTGGATTAATTCAAATGATCTACAGAATGAATGGATACAGTCTCCCTAGAGACGCTTCTCAGCAAGTGAACCTTGGAGAAACTTTAAGTTTTATTGATGAAAGCGAACCGGGTGATCTTGCCTTTTTTGATGATCAAGAAGGCACTATAATCCATGTAGGACTATTATTAGAAAACCATTATATAATTCATGCACACGGTAAAGTACGCATTGACAGGATTGATCAGACTGGGATCTATAATTTTGATTCGCAAAAACACAGTCATAAGCTTAGAATTATTAAAAAAATTATATAAAAAAACCCTCTGATCTAGAGGGTTTTTTATTTGGATACAAGAATGTTTTACTCCACAACCAAAGCTTTCATTTTCATAAATCCTTCATTATCTCCTAGAGTACCATAAATATTCATCAAGGTTTTAATTGCTTCTTGATTATTATTGATTTCTACAAGCTTTTCCAAAATTGGCACACATTCTTTATACAGATTTTCGCGTTCTACTTTCAACACATCGTAACGTGCATTGTCAGCTCTTGAATTACCGAGACTATTCATTTCCTCTACAATCAAACTCTCACCCTCAAGAATTAAGGAAACCAAATTTAGATAACCGGATTCATAATTAGGATCTAACTCTATCGCTTTTTCGTAATATCCCTTTGCTTTGTCTTTCATTCCTCTTTGTGCGTTTACCACCCCCAAATTAAAGTATAGAGTTGCGTTGGTAGGATCTTGCTCTATAGCTTCCTTCATCAAATCTTCAAATCGATCGTTTTCATTAAGTTGGATATATAAATTTGCTTCAGTTAAAATTAAATTTAAATCTTTTGGGTTTTCAGCACGTGCTTCCTTTACGGCACTCATAGCTTTTTCGTTATCCCCAAGCTCAGCATAGATCAAAGCGATATTCTTAACAATTTCAGGAAATTTTGACTCAGATGTTTCTTCATTGAAATCAGTGTATTCTTTGGTTTTTTGATACAAATCAAACTCAGATTTAGAAAATTCTACCGTTTCACCTGTGGCTACTGATTTTGCAAAATATTTTGTAGTTATTCCTTCGTAACGAATATTCTTAAGCTCAGTGTAATATTTAAGAGCACCTTCATAATCCATTCCGTTTACTGCACTAGAGGCAGCATAATAAAGGTAATCTACATTAGTTTCTTTATCAATTTCGTAAGCTAGGAATAGGTTTTTGGCAGCTTTGCTGTAACGTTTTTCGGCATTGTCTTCAATGGCAACGTTTACAATGTCATTAGTTAAGGATTTTAATTGAGCGTCAAAATTTGAATCAACCCCTCCAGCATTTTTAAAAGTTGTATATTTTTCAAAAGCCAATTCAAAATCTTTATTAGATTGTGCAATTCGGCCCTCCAAATAAATTTTTTGATTTAAAATTTTATCATCTGCTTCATTAAAAAGTGCAGCACTAGACTCTAACATGTCTACCGCTCCTTGAACATCACCTGCATCAAAAAGCTTAGTTGCTTTTTTAATTTCTTTTTTCTGTCCAAAAGAAATGGTCAGAGATAAAATTAAGATTAGGTTTAAAAGTGTTTTCATTGTGTAATTATAAAGGTTTATTTTTTTAGTTTTATTCAATAATGGTGCCATCATTCACATCTAGGTCGTTTACATCCTCAATTGTTTCTTCATCCTTCATCACTTTGGCAACTGCTGCAATGGTGTCATCTCCTTTTAGATTAATTAGACGAACCCCTTGAGTTGCTCTTCCCATAACTCGTAGTACTGCGATTTCCATACGAATTGCAATACCTGATTTATTAATGATCATAAGATCATCGGAGTCACTTACAGTTTTAATTGAAACTAGTTTTCCTGTTTTCTCAGTGATTGATATCGTTTTCACTCCTTTACCGCCTCGGTTTGTCACACGATAATCCTCAAGACTAGAACGTTTTCCGTAGCCATTCTCTGAAACCACTAGAATATTAGCATCCATATCATTTACAGAAACCATTCCAACTACTTCGTCAGATGCATCTGCAAGTTTTATCCCTCTAACTCCAGATGCTCCCCGGCCCATGGGTCGTGTTTTACTTTCCTCAAATCGGATCGCTTTACCTGATCTAACTGCCAAAACCACATGACTATTACCATTGGTTAATTTAGCTTCTAAAAGTTCATCTCCTTCGCGGACTGTAATCGCATTTATACCATTAGACCTTGGTCTTGAATATTGTTCTAGAGAGGTTTTTTTGACCTGTCCTTTTTTGGTAGCCATTATGACATAATGACTATTGATATAATCCTCATCCTTTAGATCTTGTGTACAAATAAAAGCCATTACTTTGTCATCTTGTTCGATATTGATCAAGTTTTGAATGGCACGTCCTTTTGCAGTTTTTGATCCTTCAGGTATTTCGTAAACACGCATCCAAAAACATTTCCCCTTTAAAGTAAAGAAGAGCATAAACTGATGATTTGTTCCTACAAAAAGATCTTGTAAGAAGTCCTCTTCTCTAGTGGTAGAAGCTTTTTGACCTACTCCTCCCCTATTTTGAGTTTTGTATTCTGCAAGGGGAGTTCTTTTGATATAACCGGCGTGAGATATTGTAATTACAACTTTCTCATCAGGGATCATGTCCTCAATACTCAGGTCCCCTCCAGCATATTCGATTGTAGATCGACGATCGTCTCCATATTTATTTTTAACTTCTAAAAGCTCAGCCTTAATGATGTCCATTCTTCGATCCTTCTTGTCCAAAATATCTTTAAGATCTGCAATGGTTTTCATCAACTCATCGAATTCAGTTCTTAATTTGTCTTGTTCAAGACCAGTCAACTGGCGTAAACGCATTTCTACTATTGCTTTAGCTTGAATCTCAGAAAGTTCAAATTTCTTAATCAAATTTGCTCTTGCAGCATCAGGATTTTCTGAGGCTCTGATAATTGCTATAACTTCGTCAATGTTGTCTGAAGCGATTATAAGTCCTTCTAGGATATGAGCGCGCTCTTCTGCTTTTCTCAATTCGAAAGTTGTTCTTCGAACTACTACATCATGTCGATGTTCCACAAAATAATGGATCATCTCTTTAAGATTCAACATTTGAGGTCGACCGTTGACAAGTGCAATATTGTTAACACTAAAAGACGATTGTAAAGAAGTGTACTTAAAAAGTTTGTTTAGTACAATATTTGGAATGGCATCACGCTTCAGTATATAGACAATTCGCATTCCATTTCTATCTGATTCGTCTCTAATGTTACTGATTCCCTCCAGCTTTTTATCATTGACCATCTCAGCAGTTTTACGAATCATTTCTGCTTTGTTGACCTGATATGGAATCTCAGTTACAATAATACACTCTCTTCCATTAACTTCTTCTATTATAGCTTTTGCACGCATCACAATGCGTCCTCTACCTGTCATAAAAGCTTCTTTTACCCCATCATAACCGTAAATAGTACCCCCTGTCGGGAAATCAGGTGCTTTTATAGTTTTGATAAGTTCTTCGATAGTAATGTCATTGTTATCAATGTACTCTACTGTACCATCCACTACTTCAGTTAGGTTGTGTGGCGGCATATTGGTAGCCATTCCGACGGCAATCCCTGATGCTCCGTTGATCAAAAGGTTGGGAACTCGGGTAGGAAGTACAGTTGGCTCTTTGAGAGTATCATCAAAATTTAATTGCAAATCGACAGTTTCCTTATCGATATCGGCCATTAAATCTTCAGATATTTTTCGCATCCTTGCCTCGGTATATCGCATAGCGGCTGGACTATCACCGTCTACTGAACCAAAATTTCCTTGACCATCTACCAAAAGGTAGCGCAAGCTCCACTCTTGGGCCATACGAACCATCGTATCATATACTGAACTATCTCCATGAGGGTGATATTTCCCCAATACTTCTCCCACAATACGAGCTGATTTTTTGTAGGCTGTATTGGAACGTATTCCTAACTCGTGCATTCCAAAGAGAACACGACGATGAACTGGTTTTAATCCATCACGCACATCTGGCAATGCTCGTGACACAATGACAGACATTGAATAATCAATGTAGGCGGATTTCATTTCATCCTCAATATTGATAGGAATGACTTTATCTACTTCGCTCATAGTTTAAATTTATCTAAAGGCTAAAATAAGCAAACCCCCAGCAAAATCGGAGCTAAATAAGCGGATAATTAGTAAAATTATTAACATAAAAAAAGATGAAATTTGTTATAAATATTAGGGCTTCAATTTTTGAAATATTGATATTTTTTTGTCTATTAGCAATGTGTAGAGAACTATGGTCTGTTTTTTGCTCGTTTATTTAACAAAATAGAAAGCTATGGATGATAATTTTTCACCACGCGTCAA
The DNA here is from genome assembly GCA_029249225.1 of Flavobacteriaceae bacterium. GTDB lineage: Bacteria > Bacteroidota > Bacteroidia > Flavobacteriales > Flavobacteriaceae > MS024-2A. The sequence goes on along the minus strand of JAQWHT010000076.1, from coordinate 2,085 downwards.
GGATGTAATCGCTTTTAGTAAAGAGGAAGCCCTTCGTTTAGGACACAACTTTATTGGAACCGAACATTTAATGCTGGGAATATTAAGAGATGGAGGAGGTAAAGCGATCACAATTTTGAATGCAATTGAAGTGAACCTTGAAGAGCTTCGACGTAAAGTAGAAATACTCAACCCTGCGACCCTTGAAAACCCCCATGCATTAAACGATAAAAAAAACTTGCATCTCACACGACAAGCGGAAAGAGCTTTAAAAACCACCTTTTTAGAAGCTAAGCTTTTCCAAAGCGAATTAATTAATACAGTACATCTACTTCTCTGTATTTTGCGTAATGAAAATGACCCCACTACCAAACTACTTTCAAAACAGAACATTGACTACGACATTGTAAAAGAGCAATTTAAACTAATGCTCGCTAATGATGCAGATTCATATGAGGATTTACCAACCTCAGCTTCTTTTTCAGATGAAAAAGAAAATGAAGGAGAAGGAAAAGAAAATCCTTTTGTTCCAACCTCAGAATCTAAGGGATCTAAAAAAACCAAAACTCCTGTTCTTGACAATTTTGGTAGAGATGTTACAGGACTCGCAGAACAAGAAAAACTTGACCCTGTTGTTGGGAGAGAAAAAGAGATCGAACGTGTATCCCAAATTTTAAGTAGACGTAAGAAAAATAACCCGCTTTTGATAGGTGAACCAGGTGTTGGTAAATCAGCAATTGCTGAAGGATTGGCTCTTAGAATTGTACAAAAAAGAGTCTCACGCGTATTGTATAACAAGAGGGTCATCACCTTAGATCTCGCAAGTCTTGTAGCTGGAACAAAATACCGAGGACAGTTTGAAGAACGCATGAAAGCTGTGATGAACGAACTCGAAAAGAATGATGATATAATCCTATTTATTGATGAAATTCATACCATCGTTGGTGCCGGTGGAGCTACAGGAAGTTTGGATGCTTCCAATATGTTCAAACCCGCACTAGCAAGAGGAGAAATTCAATGTATAGGTGCAACCACACTTGATGAGTATCGTCAGCATATTGAAAAAGATGGTGCTCTAGAAAGAAGGTTTCAAAAAGTTCTAGTAGAACAAACAAATCCAGAGGAAACTTTAGAAATCCTGGTGAACATTAAAGAACGCTATGAAAATCATCATAACGTGAATTATACAGATGATGCCTTAAAAGCATGTGTAGATTTAACTGATCGATACATGTCAAATCGATTCCTTCCAGACAAAGCTATTGATGCTTTAGACGAGGCTGGTTCAAGAGTTCATATCAACAACATGAGTGTGCCACAGGAGGTCGTTGATCTCGAAGCTCAACTAGACCAAGTTCGTGATCTGAAAAATTCTGTAGTAAAAAAGCAAAAATACGAGGAAGCTGCCAAACTAAGAGATGATGAAAAAAGAGTGGAAAGAGCTCTTATTGAAGCGCAAGAACGTTGGCAAGAAGATTCCAAACTCAACAGAGTTACCGTAAATGAGAATGATATTGCCGATGTGGTGTCTATGATGACCAATATCCCGGTAAATAAAATTGTGAAGTCTGAAAAAAATAAACTTTCCAAACTTTCCAATGTCATTGGTGAAAAATTAATTGGACAAAAAGATGCTATAGAAAAGGTTGTTAAAGCTATTCAGCGAAATCGTGCCGGTCTAAAAGCGCCAGACAAACCAATTGGATCATTTATTTTTTTAGGTCAAACAGGGGTGGGTAAAACCCAACTCGCAAAAATTCTAGCTTCAGAAATATTCGACTCAGAAGAAAATTTGATCAGAATTGACATGAGTGAGTATATGGAGAAGTTTGCTATATCTAGACTTATTGGAGCTCCTCCAGGTTATGTAGGTTACGAAGAAGGTGGTCAATTGAGTGAAAAGGTCAGACAACGACCCTATTCAGTAATCTTACTTGACGAGGTTGAAAAAGCCCATCCAGATATTTTTAACATGATGCTGCAAGTGCTTGATGATGGATTTTTAACAGACAGTCTTGGCAGAAAAGTGAATTTCCAAAACACCATCATCATTATGACTTCAAATATAGGGGCTCGTCAAGTAAAAGATTTTGGAAGAGGATTAGG
>JAQWHT010000086.1 GCA_029249225.1 Flavobacteriaceae bacterium | reverse complement strand
GCTCCCCTCCAAAAACGCGCACCTTTAATGTCAATTCCTAAGTAGTTTCTTTCAGAATCATTTTGAGCCAAATGAACAGTATATTCTCCTTTTCCACATCCTAACTCCAAAACTAACGGGTTATCATTTTTAAAGAAGTTGGTCTTCCATTTTCATTTGGCTCAAAATGATTCTGAAAGAAACTACTTAGGAATTGACATTAAAGGTGCGCGTTTTTGGAGGGGAGCAAAAACAGCTTTAGAATCAGGGTTGAATAATGTAGGCTTTTTGAGGACACAAATAGAACTCATTTCCTCTTGTTTTGCCGTAAATGAAGTAGATGAAATTTGGATTACCTTTCCTGATCCACAAATTAAATATAAGAGAACAAAACACAGACTCACCAATCCTGAGTTTTTAAATAATTACAAAAAAGTCCTCAAGCCTGAAGGTATTATTCACCTGAAAACAGATAGTGAGTTTTTATTTGGATATACCCTAGGGATCATGGAAAATCAAGGTGAAATCCTGTACTCACATCACAATATTTACAATAATAGCAATGCCCCTCAAGTTGCTATTGCGATTCAAACTTTTTACGAGCAACAGTTTCTGGATCAAGGAAAGGCCATTACCTACATGCAATTTAAACTCTAAGTCATGACTACAGAAGCTTCTTTCTTTCTTAAGGTGTATGATGTTGTAAGACAAATACCTGAGGGAAAAGTGACCTCCTACGGAGCTATTGCAAAATTTTTAGGAGCTCCCCAAAGTTCAAGGATGGTTGGTTGGGCAATGAACGCTGCTCATTCTCTAACTGACGTCCCAGCACACCGAGTAGTAAATAGGAAAGGGATGCTAACTGGGAAGCATCATTTTGGAGGAGCAACGGTCATGCAACAGCTTTTAGAGAACGAAGGAATCAAAATTATTGAGAATCAAATCCAAGATTTTGAAAAGCACCTATGGGATCCAGTAAAATCTCTAAAGGGTTTTTAAAATGCTTTAACTTTTCTTATTGAAACCTTAACAGTATATTTGTAGTCTTACCTTAAATGAGCATGAAAATCACAAAAGAAGCGGTAATAGAGTCTTTAAAAACCATAAGTCTTCCAGGGGAAGGTGGTAATTTGGTAGACCAAGGTGTGGTTTCCAATATTATGATTTTTGGAGATCAGGTTGACATTGATCTTCAATTGCAAAATCCAAGTCTTCAAGCCAGAAAAAAACTTGAGGTCACTATCCTGAAGACCCTTCATGAACAAGTCTATGAAAAGGCGAAAATTAAAATAAATACCAAAGTAACTGCTCCTTCAAAACCTCAAGATCAAATTAAGGGAAAACCAATTCAAGGTATAGAAAATATCATTGCTATCTCGTCAGGTAAAGGAGGTGTAGGAAAATCTACAATCACAGCCAATCTTGCAGTGACCCTGTCCAAAATGGGATGCAAAGTTGGAATTCTAGATGCAGACATTTACGGTCCGTCTATTCCTACTATGTTTGATATGGAAGGAGCAAGACCCCTTTCTGTTCAGATAGATGGAAAATCCAAAATGGAACCCATAGAAAATTATGGGGTTAAAGTACTTTCCATTGGATTCTTTACCAAACCAGATCAAGCAGTCGTGTGGCGAGGCCCTATGGCAGCTAAAGCCCTTAACCAAATGATTTTTGATGCGGCTTGGGGAGATTTAGATTTTCTTTTGATTGACCTTCCTCCTGGAACAGGAGATATTCATTTGAGTATAGTGCAGTCTCTCCCTCTTAATGGTGCTGTTGTAGTAAGTACTCCTCAGAATGTTGCCTTAGCTGATGCCAAAAAGGGGATTGCAATGTTCCAACAAGAGAGTATTAATGTTCCTGTACTAGGGATAGTTGAAAATATGAGTTATTTTACTCCTGCTGAGTTGCCGGAAAACAAATATTCTATTTTTGGCAAAAAAGGAGCAGAATATTTAGCCAAAGATAAAGAGGTTCCTTTTTTAGGTGCTTTGCCTTTAGTGCAAAGTATCCGAGAAGCAGCAGATTTTGGAAGACCAGCTGTCCTACAAGAGCAAAGTAATTTAAGTGAATATTTTGATGAAATCACCAAAAAATTAGTGTCCCAAACATTGTTAAGAAATCAAAATTTACCACCTACAAAAGCTGTAGAAATCACTAATTTAGTTGGATGTGAAGCTATAAAATCATGAGTCAAGATCAAGAACAAACCATAGAGAAAATTCACCAAGCACTGGATGAAATTCGTCCATTTCTTAAATCAGATGGGGGTGATATTTCATTTGTATCCCTTGAGGAAAACAAACATGTTAAAGTTCAACTCCACGGAGCCTGTGTGGGCTGTAGTGTCAATCAAATGACTCTTAAGTCTGGAGTTGAAATGACCATCAAAAAATATTTACCTGAAATAGAATCGGTAGAAAGCATTGACCCTTCTTTAAATGATTAAAACAGATATTTTAATTATTGGCGCAGGTCCTACAGGGCTTTTTGCTGTTTTTGAAGCGGGTTTGTTGAAGCTTAAATGTCATTTAATTGACTCTCTTCCGATGGCTGGAGGGCAGTGTGCTGAAATTTATCCTAAAAAACCTATTTATGATATTCCCTCCCATCCGGAAATCATGGCTGGAGATTTGATAAAAAATTTAGAACAACAAATCGCTCCATTTCAACCGGGCTACACTCTAGGGGAGAGTGCAGTTTCAATAGAAAAAACGGAAGATGAACAATTTATAGTTACCACAGATCAGGGTACACAGCATCAGGCTCCAGTTGTAGCTATAGCTGGAGGTTTAGGAACTTTTGAGCCTAGAAAACCTCCTTTAGAAAATCTAAAGAAATTCGAAAATCAAGGAGTTAATTATATTGTAAAAGATCCCGAGTTCTTCCGCGATAAAAAGGTAGTTATTGCTGGCGGGGGTGATTCAGCTTTGGACTGGACAATTTTTTTAGAAAATGTGGCCGAATCTGTAACTTTAGTTCATCGAAGAAATGAGTTTAGAGGAGCATTAGATTCTGTGGAAAAAGTTCAAGTTCTTAAAAACGAAAAACGAATCAAATTAATCACTCATGCTGAGGTGACGGCATTAAAAGGTTCGGAAAAACTTGAACAGCTTACTGTAACACAACAAGGAACAACTATTGACTTGAAATGCGATCATTTTATACCCTTATTTGGATTGACCCCAAAATTAGGACCTATAGCTAAGTGGGGTTTGAAGATAGAAAAAAATGCAATTGTAGTTGATAATAGTTTGGATTATCAAACTAATATTCCAGGTATTTATGCCATAGGAGATGTGAATACATACCCTGGAAAATTAAAACTTATTTTGTGTGGATTTCATGAAGCTACATTGATGTGTCAAAGCGCTTTTAAGCGAATTTATCCTGACAAACGTAACGTATTAAAATATACAACAGTTAGTGGAATTAATGGGTTTGATGGTTCTCAAAAACAAGCAGCCAAATCAACGATTAAAAGTATAGAATAGATGAGTGAGGATATTCGGATTTTTTTAACGGATAGGCGAGGTGTAAGACATCAGCTTTTAGCGCCAACCGATATGCAGATGAATCTGATGGAAGTCTGTAAAGCTCATGAACTCCCCGTAGAAGGCACTTGCGGAGGTATGGCTTTATGCGCTTCTTGTCAATGCTATGTCAATAGTAAACACCTACTATCAGAACCATCTGATGACGAAGAGGCAATGCTTGCTGAAGCTTTTCATGTTAAAGAAAATAGTAGGTTGAGTTGCCAAATTTTAATGACACCTGAATTGGAGGGCTTGGAGGTTACTCTTGCCCCAAATGACTAGTATGATTAAAACAAAAAAACATCATTGTGCTCTATTTGACCTTGACGGTGTTTTAGTTGATACGGCAAAATATCATTTTTTAGCTTGGAAAAAAATTGCAGCTGAATTTGATTACGAATTAACTGAAGCAGACAATGAACAACTTAAAGGAGTCAGCCGTTCGGATTCATTAAAAATTATCTTATCCCTGGCTAAAAAAACATTAGATGAAGTAACGTTTGAAAGTTTTCTCCATCAGAAAAATAATGACTATCTGAATTTAATTCAAGAGGTTACCCCAAGTGATCTTTTGGTTGGAGTCAAACGCACCTTAGATTTCTTGAAGAAAAGTAAGATTAAAATTGGGTTGGGATCGGCAAGTAAAAATGCACTAATCATATTAGATAAACTCCAAATTACCAGTTATTTTGAAACAATCGTTGATGGGAATGCCGTTCAAAATGGTAAACCTCACCCCGAAGTTTTTCTCAAAGGAAGTAAAGCACTGAATGTTGCTCCAGAAGATTGTGTTGTATTTGAGGATTCACAAGCCGGAATTATTGCTGCTAAAGCAGGAGGTATGACCGCTATTGCACTGGGAAGACCAGAGTCATTTTCAAAAATGGATTATTGTTTTCCAGACTTTGAAGCTCTAGATAATGAAAAACTTCAAATTTTATTTAACTAATCGAATAGATATGACTTCTAGTTATTTAAAAATTCATCCTTGGAAAATCATCGAAGAAGGGTTTGATAAAACTCGGGTCAAGTCTTCTGAAAGTATTTTTAGTTTGGGAAATGGTGCCATGGGTCAACGTGCCAATTTTGAAGAAACGTATACTGGTGAAACCTTTCAAGGAAGTTATGTAGGTGGTGTCTATTATCCTGATAAAACTCGTGTAGGCTGGTGGAAAAATGGTTATCCAGAATATTTTGCTAAAGTATTAAATGCTCCAAATTGGATAGGAATAGATATTTGTGTAAACAATACTGTTCTTGATTTAAATCAGTGCAAATCAGTCTTAAATTTTAGACGTGAATTGGATATGAACTCCGGAATCTATACCCGTTCTTTTGAAGTTCAGATTGATTCAAACTGTAAGATAGGAGTTAAAGTCGAACGATTTTTATCTATGGATGAAGACGCATTGGGAATCATAAATTATCAAATTAATGCATTGGAAGGTACTTGTGATCTATCTGTTGAATCATACATCGAAGGGAAGATAACGAATCAAGATTCTAATTGGGACGACCCTTTTTGGAATCATCTTTCTTCTTCGCACTCCGATAATCTGATGATTCTAAAGTCACAGACAAGTAAGACTGCTTTTGATGTTGCGACTTTTGCTCAAACCCATTTGATCAATCCGCAGGGTGAAATGGTCTCAGATTTTGAAAGTTCAAGTAAAGACTTTCGTATTAACCAATCTAAAAAACAAAATCTTCAAGAAGGAGAACAATGTGCAATTTTAAAGTTTGGAGGTTATATCAATGGGATGAATCACCAACCTGAAACTTTTGAAAGTATCGCACAACATTTGGTAGAACAGGCACGAACTAAGGGGATTGAAACCTTAATTGAAGATCAAAAAATCGCTTGGTCAACTATTTGGGAAATTTCTGATATTGAAATTTACGGTGATGATGCAGCTCAGCAGGCAATACGATTTAATATCTTTCAACTGAACCAAACTTATAATGGTAAGAACTCTAAACTCAATATTGGTCCAAAAGGATTTACAGGAGAAAAGTATGGAGGAAGTACCTACTGGGATACCGAAGCTTACCATTATAAGTTTGGTTCAGTTGAAAGATATTAAATCGTATTGCCTGCTGAGCTGCATCATCA
>JAQWHT010000069.1 GCA_029249225.1 Flavobacteriaceae bacterium | reverse complement strand
GTACCTCGGGTGGGAATCGAACCCACACTCCCGAAAGAACTGGATTTTGAATCCAGCGCGTCTACCAGTTCCGCCACCGAGGCTTAAATAGCTACGTTAGTGTAGGACACAAAAATAATAAAATATTTTACCCATCAATTTAAAATGAACAATAAGGTGAGGCATTATTTTATTTTTACATTTGCTTAGATTTATTTGATATGGAAACTCCCGCAAAAATATTTGCCTGTACCCAAAGTACTGTACTAGCTAAAACCATTGCAAATCAGTTTGGCACTGAAGTTGGAAAAGTGAATTTTTCACGTTACAGTGATGGTGAATTTCAACCCTCATTCGAGGAATCAGTAAGAGGTACTCGTATTTTTATAATTGGATCTACTCAGCCCTCTTCCGAGAACCTCATGGAAATGCTTTTAATGTTAGATGCCGCTAAACGCGCCTCTGCTAGACACATCACGGCAGTAATACCCTATTTTGGTTGGGCTAGACAAGATCGAAAAGATAAGCCACGGGTCCCCATTGGCGCCAAACTTATTGCCAAATTATTGGAATCAGCTGGAGCTACTCGTATTATTACTATGGATTTACACGCCGATCAGATTCAAGGATTTTTTGAAAAACCAGTAGATCATCTCTTTGCCTCTACTATATTTTTACCTTATATCGAATCACTTCAACTTTCTGACTTAACAATTGCTTCCCCTGATATGGGAGGATCTAAGCGTGCATATGCTTACTCAAAATTTCTTAAAAGTGATGTTGTCATTTGTTATAAACAACGTGAAAAAGCCAATATCATCTCGCACATGGAGCTTATTGGAAACGTAGAGGGAAAAAATGTAATTCTAGTAGATGATATGGTAGATACAGCTGGAACACTCACAAAAGCAGCTGATTTGATGAAAGAGAGAGGTGCAATTTCTGTAAGAGCAATCTGTACTCACGCCTTACTTTCTGGTGATGCTTACCAAAAAATAGAGGACTCTCAACTTGAAGAACTCATCGTTACCGATTCTATTCCGCCAAAAGTTAGTCACCCTAAAGTAAAAGTATTATCTTGCGCCTCCTTATTCGCTGAGGTTATGAAAAATGTTCATTACAACCAGTCAATAAGTTCAAAATTTATAATGTAAAAACAATTTCATGAAATCGATTACTATTAAAGGATCTAAAAGAGAAAGCGTAGGCAAGGTTGCGACCAAAGCTTTACGTAATGCTGGAAATGTTCCCTGTGTATTGTACGGTGAAGGAGAACCCCTTCATTTCTCAGCACCGGAACTTGGTTTCAGCAAACTAGTCTACACACCAAACGCACATACTGTTGTGATTGAATTAGAGGGTGGCAACAAAGTTAATGCCATTCTCCAAGACATTCAATTTCACCCGTTGACTGACAAAATACTACACATAGATTTTTATCGTTTATTGGACGATAAAGAAATTTCTATGAATATCCCTGTTAAAATAGAAGGTGCTGCACCAGGTGTTCTGATGGGTGGTGGTGTTTTAAGACTCAACAAACGTAAATTAAGAATTAAAGCACTCCCTAAAAATTTACCTGATTTTATTGTTGCAAATATTTCTGAATTAGAATTAGGGAATAAATTATATACCTCTGAACTACAAACAGATTCTTACACTATTCTTCATCCGGACAACACTGTAGTTTGTCAAGTTCGTACTTCACGTGCTTCAGCAAAACTAGATGTTGATGTCGAAGGACAAACTGAGGAAGCAACTGAAGAAGGAGCAGCTACTGAAGCTTCTTCTGAAAATTAATCCTTTTTTTTTAGAAACTTAAAAGCATGTGCTAACTCACATGCTTTTTCTATTTTAGTGAATGTTTTCATTTAAACAGTTTTTTAAAAAAGAGCAATCACTTACCATGCATAAATTCTTAATTGTTTGTTTAGGAAATATCGGACCTGACTATGAAAATACACGTCATAATGTAGGATTTAATATATTAGATAAACTTGCTGAAAAAAATAGTTCTATCTGGGAGACTAAAAAATTGGCCTCTTATAGCTTTTTTAAAAAAAAGGGAAGGCATTTTGTAATGATCAAACCCAGCACATTTATGAATCGAAGCGGAAAGGCTGTTCGACATTGGGCGCTTAAAGAAAAAATCCCTCTTGAAAATATTTTAATACTTACAGATGAATTGCATCTTCCCTTTGGGACTATTCGGGTCAAATCTAAAGGAGGTCCTGCTGGACATAACGGTCTTAAAGATATTGAAGCTGAATTAAATACTTCAAATTACGCTCGTCTGAGATTTGGTATTGGTCAAGAAGTCAAAGCCTTTGATCAGGTCAAATTTGTCTTAGACACCTGGACTAATGAAGAAGCCGAAAAACTCTCTGAACGACTAAAAATTTGTGGGGAAGCAATAGAAAGCTTTGGACTTCAGGGGCTACAGAACACCATGAATACATTCAACGGAAAATAACCTTAATTCTCTGTTTGAAATCTAAAAATCTCAGATTTTGAAGCATTACTTTCATCATCAATAGTTACAACCTGCCAAAAATAAGTGGTTCCTGGTTCTAGGTTTATGGTAGTCTGTGAATTTGACAACCCTTCTTTTTCTTTGACTAAATTGTCACTTGTTCTACCTATATAAAAATCATACCTATCTATATCTTGATCCAGATCTTGGCCTTCCCATAAAAAAGTTAGACTAGCGTCTGTATCTAATGTTAAAATTGCTTCATTTTCTGGAGCTATAAGTACGGCTGGGAAGGGAAAAAAAGTTGACTCCGTATTACCTTCTAGATAAAATTGCCAAACTTGACTTTCACTAACCTCAGAAGAAAGTAAGGAGTATGAATTTACATACCAACGATAAGGAGCACCACCGGGAAGTGTTATAGATTCAATAAGTAAAGAAGTTGCTTTACTGTATCTCTTGTTGGTAAGTGAATTTTCAATTATTAATTCATAATTATCAGTATTCAATGCACTAGTCCATTCAAATCGGACCTGGCGTTCAAGATCGTTGATTGCAGTAGCAGTTGTACATTCATTTAAATTAGCTGGAGCAATGAGAATGGAAGCTCCTGGGGCAGGAATAGGATCAGGACCACAACTCCATAAAAGTAATACTAACCAGAAAAAAAAATCTTTCCTCATCGTTTCAGTAATTTAATAGATTGAACTGAATCAGGATATAATACTTGTAATAAATAAAAACCAGGATTAAGTCGACTCATTGGAATGTGCACACTGTTGCCGTCACTTTGAATATTTTTGTTTTCCCATAAAAGGGTTCCATTGCTAGACAAAAGTAAAATATCGACAACTGTATTTTCTGGTAAAATCAATGATGCATTTTCCGAAATAGGGTTAGGAAATACCGAAGCTTTCTGAGAAGTATTAATCCATTGTTCAAAAACACCTTGACAAGAATTGGCTGTTTTTACCTCAATATAATTCAATTTTCTGGCCAAGGGTAGTTGTATTTCATCTTGCTTATCTAACTCAAATGTTACTTCGTTTAGAGTAATGTAGTAGTGATCACTTCCTGAAAGCGAAAGATTCATTATCGAATTCAGCGTATTTACTGATGAAATGACCTCTAAGGGTTCTGGTTCTTTTATTTGGGTTTCAAAACAATACTCAAAATCTGGAAATGATGAGGATGAAACACAAATCGAGTAATTTCCTGAGGCTAAATTAGATACAATATTTCCCTGAGTAGTAAATATCAAGTTTTTAGTGTATCCATTATCCCCTATTATTTCTGCTCTGTAAACGAAATCTGCTAAGGCATTTAAACCAAAACTCCCATTTGCCTTATTAGGACAACTAGTGTCTTTTTTTGTGATTGAAATGTTTTGAGCCGAAAAAATATCACAAACATCCCCGATTCCATTATTATCAATATCAGCTTGGTCTTCATTTGAAATTTCAGGGCAATTATCATCTTCATCTACAAAAGAGTCATTATCACTGTTGGTTTGGGGTATTCCCTCTAAACATAATTTTAAGCTGAAATTTACCAAACGTCCTGTATCTTCTTCGTAATTATCTTTAACGATTAACTTCCACGTTCCAGAGGGTCTGGTGTTATAAAGTTCTGCAATGCTTTGCAATGGTCTAAAGCTTCCTGTAAACGGTGGAGAACCATTCGAAATAGATTCAGAAGCTTCTTGATCGAAAACTGTATTGCTATAATCATTTTCAGCATCCCCCAATTGACTAGTCAAAAGATATTGAGTGCCTTGTGGTGTTTCAAGGTAAAGGTCGAGATCTTCCAAATAGGTATGCTCAATGTCAATCATCACATCTATATCTTGGATGGGTAAGTTGTAACTCACGTTTATTGAAGCGGTAGTGACACCCTGTCCTGAATTGGTTGCATCTGTTAAATTTTTGGGCAGCCCTGTAGAAGAAACTTCAACGCAAGATATCGTTGTAGTCTTGAAGGTAAAAGGATCAGAAAAAGAAGATTCACCACAAATATTTTGTTGCCTAACACGCCAGTAATATTGTTTATTAGAATCAAGTTGGCTAATGTTAAACAGATTACGACTTAAAACACTATCCAAAACTTTATTTTGAAACAAACTATCTGTTGCAACTTGTATTTGATAGGTGTCTGCATTTAGATTACTTTCCCATTTTAATTGAGGTTTGACAGTTTGATTTTCTGCATTATTGAGTGGTCTTTGGAGCAATGGCTGCTTAAGTGAAGATTCACGCTGATTCAGACTGATGGAGAACGATTCATTTTGTGTTCCGTATGCTGCTGTAAATTGAAGTTGATAATCTCCTGTAGTCAAATCATCTAGACCTCTCAAAATAACTGAGCCAGAAGTATCATTTAAGCTATAAGCTGTTTTTGAAAAAACTGCTTGAACTCCGTTAGGTAAATTATTTGCTTGCAACGCAATTGAAGAATCAAAACCTTCCTTTCTGAGGATATTAAAATTGTACTGAATACTTTCAGAATCACAATTAATTTGTTCGTATTCTTCAAAATCAAGTCCAAATTGGCGAGACTCTACACCAAATACGGTGCGATTTATTGCAAAAAAGATATTTCCCTTTGCTTTGATCATTAATCTTGCCTGATTCGTATCAATGGAATTTGGCACAAAAACTATTGCTTCCCCTGTATTGGGTACATCATCACCCAATTGGATATCAAAATTTAATCCACCATCAGTTGAAAGCAAAATTTCCACCTCAGAAACGTTGAATGGTGGAGAATTTGTTTCTGCGACATCCCAAAGAATTGTTTGATATGAACCTCCTTTCCAAACTAAAGATGCCATTTCTTGTGAGTTCAACGCAAAAGGTGATGAAGTAGCTACTACCGAAATCTCCATCTTATCTTGAGCTAATTGTACATGGTCCTCAGTATTTTTCCTTACAGTTAGACCCCAAGTCAAGCTTCTTTCCACTAATGATACTGTTTCCCAACTATCCCCTACCCCTGGATTTTCTAATGTTAACCTGTTTAGAAGTAAACTTTGAAGATTTGGAATAGTTCGTGACGGTTCTGCTTTAGGAGGAATTGATCTGGCCATGCCCCCTTTAGGATTGTAGGGCCCGAAATTATCTGCAGTAACTTGACCACTATCTAATTGTTCCCAAGCATACGTTATTTCTTCTCCCTCTAGAGATATGATTGATAGCGTGTAAGGAGTCCCAATGGGAATAAAGAAATCTGGCCCTGCATCTACTGAAAATGAAGATGTTGATAAAAGTTCTGTTTCACCACAACCTATAGATTCAACATAGTTTGTTATGTTTTGAATACTGTAATAATGGAAATAGGGATCACCATGTAGTTGAACATCATCTGGACCCGTGATTCCAGCATACCCCATAATTGTAGTTCCACTCCCGGGCTCAGCATTGACATCTGTACCCTCAGTATTGTATGAAAAAGTATGGAAGGCTCCAAATTGGTGGCCAATTTCATGAGCAGCATAATCCAAATCAAAATAATCATTTCGATATTCCCCTCCATAAATATCTTCAAAGGGATGTGTACTGTATCCTTGGGCTTTAACACCTGATTCACAAACACAACCAATACACCCTGCATCACCATTGGGTTCACCAAAATCGAATAAATGTCCTACGTCATAGCCTTCATCGCCAATTTCTTGATCAATTGTTGACTGGAGTTCTGAAGAAAAATTTCCTGAAAATGGATCAGTAGCAGGATCTTCATAAAGCAGACTTGCATCAGACACTAATTCTAATCTGATCCCTACTTCGTCCTCAAAAACTTGATTAATTCTATTGATAGTACTGACTACAGCCGCAAAGGCATCTTCTGCGTTGGTTCCATTGCTTGGATCATCATCTCCCCAATATGAGGTGTACTCAGCTGTACCCGCTATTGCAATTCTAAAAACTCGGAGTTCATTATTAAGCTTTGCCTCTTTACTAGATTTCTTTAGAAGTTTTCTTTCTATATTTTCTTCTAGGGTTTTACATAAAAATTCTTGAACCCTATCATTTTTTGTTTTTTGATAGACAAAATGTTTGTTTGTTTTGGACTTTACAGGCTGAATAAACAAATCCTCTTCTCCAGGTAATTGAACCCAAGCATTGATATTCGAAAAGTGAGTACTTAAACGAACTTTTACTCCAGGCCTTGATTTACTATGGCCTCTGTAGGTTTGAATATTTCGATATTTTGAGGAGATAGAAGACGAGAGCACCTGAACCGGTTGGATCAAAAACAGTTCATCTTCCCCTTTTTCGTTCGGCAAAATGATTGTATCTAGAAATGACAGCTCAGATTTGGATGTTTGTCCCCTGTTCTCTGTTGTAATTCGTTCATAATAATGTTCTTTAACTAAAGGGGATGGAAATTGAGAAAGACTAGAATTTTCAATTCGTTTCCATGTGCTTTGTCCATAAGTGAAAGAAGCTACTAACAGGAAGCTACACGCAAAGTAAATTAATGGAATATTAAAAACGAAAAATCTTTTATGCACAGAATTATTTCTAACGTCAGGATCTAAAAATAAGCAAACAATTTAGTCTTTGTGTGATATTGCTGTACTTTTGTGAACGTAGAAAAAATTATTGCTGAAAATGAATGTTTTTCAAGACATTGAAAATTACAACGCTAATACCAAATGTGTCCTTACTATAGGTACATTTGATGGTATTCACATAGGACATCAAAAGATTATCGAAAGTTTAGTTTCTCTTGCCAAAAAACAAAAAATTCAGTCAACAATTTTAACTTTTTTCCCTCACCCTCGAATAGTATTACAGCAAGAATCAGACATTAAATTGATTGATACACTTGAGGAGAAAAAAAATGAATTGGAAAAACTTGGCGTTGATAATTTAATTATTCACCCTTTTTCAAAATCTTTTTCAAGACTTACTGCAGTTGAATTTTGTAGGGATATTTTGTCCAATAAAATTCAAATCAATACCCTTTTTATAGGCTATGATCATCGATTTGGTAGGAACAGAGAAGCCACTGCTGAGGACTTAGTTGCAATGGGAAAAACGTACAACTTTGGTGTCCATATCATTCCAGCTCAAGACATCTCTTCCATAACTGTAAGTTCAACAAAAGTTCGAAAAGCGATAGCAGTAGGTGATTTCAATCTTGTCCATGAATTTTTAGGAAGACATTATGAGCTTTCAGGAACAGTTATTAAAGGGGAGGGTCTTGGAAGAACAATCGATTTTCCTACAGCAAATATTGAGGTTGATGAATCCTATAAATTAATTCCTCCCATAGGGGTCTATTTGGTTTCTATAGAAAATGAAAACAAGATGTATCATGGTATGATGAATATCGGGACACGACCAACACTCAATGGAAAAAATCAAACCTTAGAGGTCCATCTTTTTGACTTTAATGAAGATCTGTACAAAAAAAAATTGAAGATTCTTTTTTATAAAAAAATCAGAGAGGAACAAAAATTTGAATCGCTAGATGCTTTAAAAAAGCAACTTGAAAAAGACAAAGAAATTTCCAAAAGAAGCTTAATCAAAAAGGGGTTGCATTAAAATTCCATTATTTTTGCAAAAAAAATACTTTATGCTTGCACTGCACTACATAAGAGAAAATAAAGAGGCCATACTGGAAGGACTAAAGAAACGTAACTTTGATTCTCCTAAAAAAATTGATCAAATTCTCGATTTAGATCAGGAGCGTAGAAGTCAACAAGCAAACCTGGATCAACATTTGGCTCAAGCGAATACTCTTGCAAAGGAAATTGGATTGCTCTTCAAAAGTGGAGAAACTGCAAAAGCAAATGAATTAAAAGAACAAACCACAAATTTAAAAGAACTTACTAAAAAACTACAGGAAGAACTTCAGCATACAGCTTTAACCTTAAACGAATTACGAACCCAGATACCCAATGTCCCTCATAGCAGTGTTCCCTCAGGAAGTTCGGAAGAAGACAACGAAGAAATCTTTCAATCAGGAAAAGTCCCTGATTTGGGTAAAAACCCCCTACCTCATTGGGAACTTGCTCAAAAATACGACCTAATTGATTTTGAGCTTGGAACTAAGATAACAGGTGCAGGTTTTCCAGTATATAAAGGAAAAGGCGCGCGTCTTCAACGAGGTTTGATCAATTACTTTTTAGACAAGAATACACAAGCTGGATATAAAGAAATGCAGGTGCCTCATTTGGTAAACGAAGCATCTGGGTTTGGCACAGGTCAACTCCCAGATAAGGAAGGGCAAATGTATCATGTTCAAAATGATGATTTATATCTCATTCCAACTGCAGAAGTACCTTTAACCAATTTGTATCGGAATAGCCTTTTAGAAGAAAAAGACTTGCCCATCTGCCTTACAGGATACACTCCTTGCTTTAGAAGAGAGGCTGGAAGTTACGGAGCACATGTAAGAGGTTTAAATCGTTTACATCAGTTTGACAAAGTAGAAATTGTACGAATTGAAGAGCCACATAACGCGCTTAAAGCATTAGATGGAATGGTAGAGCACGTAAAAATTATTCTTGAGGAATTAGAATTACCGTATCGTATTTTAAGGCTTTGTGGGGGTGATCTGGGTTTTACCTCAGCTTTGACCTATGACTTTGAAATTTACTCTTCAGCTCAAAAAAGATGGCTTGAGATTAGCTCAGTTTCAACATTCAATAGTTTTCAGGCTGAACGACTTCAGCTCCGATACAGATCTAAAGACGGAAAGAAACAAAGTGTTCATACCTTAAATGGAAGTTCGCTTGCCCTTCCTAGAGTTGTTGCTGGAATGTTGGAAAACTGTCAAACCGATGAGGGAATTAAAATCCCAAAAGTTTTGGTTCCTTACACGGGTTTTGATAAAATTGACTAAAATGCTAATTTACAATGTTACAGCGCATGTGGAACCTTCCATAGAAAATAATTGGTTAGAATGGATGCAACAAGAACATATTCCTGAGATGCTTGCTACACAAAAATTCATCGATACTAAAATATTTAAAATTATTTCTGATCAGGATAGTGGAGGGGTTAGCTATGCTGTCCAGTACCATTGTGAAAATCGGCAGCTATTCGAAGCCTATCTAAAAGAAAATGCACCACAATTAAGAAATAAAGCACAAACTAAATTTGGTGATCAAATTCTTTTCTTTAGAACAGAACTAGAACAAATTCAAAAAAAATCATGAATCACGTGCGCCCAAAGAAAAAATTAGGGCAACACTTTTTAACAGATCTCAATATTGCAAAAAAAATTGCAGATTTACTCGATTCCAATAGTGCTCTAAACATTCTTGAAATAGGACCAGGGACAGGGGTTTTGACACAATATCTAACCTCAAAAAAAGCAATTCTTCATCTAATAGAAATTGATCAAGAGTCCATCCATTTTCTTCAAAAGAATTATTCACCAGACCAACTAAATCTCATTCAAGGAGACTTTCTTAAAATCGATCTTCAAACTATTTTTGGAACTGATTCCTTTGCTGTAATTGGCAACTTTCCCTACAATATTTCATCTCAAATCGTTTTTAAAGTCCTTGAGAACAAAAAACAGATTCCTTTTTTTGCCGGGATGTTCCAAAAAGAAGTTGCAGAACGCATTTGTGAACCCCCAGGATCAAAAAAATACGGAATCCTTTCTGTCTTAACCCAATTATATTTTAAAACTGAATACCTTTTTACTGTACCACCTAGCGTTTTTAATCCTCCTCCCAAAGTCGATTCAGCTGTGATAAAACTGACCAGAAAAGAAAATTTCAGTTTAGATTGTGATGAAATCTTACTTGCCAAAGTAGTAAAGTTAAGTTTTCAGCAAAGACGTAAAACATTGCGCAATAGTTTAAAAACATTGAATCTAACTGATAATTTGAGAGAAGATAGTATCTTTGACCTAAGACCTGAGAAGCTCTCAGGGGATGACTTCATCCAGCTTACAAAAAGGATTGGCTATGGCGACATTTCAAATTGATACCCCCTTTTTAGAAAATCTTAAGGATTTAATACAAGAACAACAAAACTCTAAGCTGAAAAGGAAGTTTAAACCAATGCATTATGCAGATCTTGCAGAAATCATTGAACTCCTTTCCAAAGATGATGCAACCTATATTGTCAAACTTTTAGGAAGCGAAAAAACTGCAGAAGCACTTGCAGAAGTAAATCCTGATATTCGCGAATCAATTTTAGAAAACCTCTCTGCCAAAGAAATTGCCCTTGAAGTTGCCGAGCTGGATACAGACGACGCCACTGATATAATTCTTGAACTACCCGAAGACCGTCAAGAAAAGGTCATGTCTCAAATAGAAAATGACGAACATGTTCAAGATATTAGAGACCTCCTCAAATACGATGAAAACACTGCAGGTAGTTTAATGGCCAAAGAGTTAGTGAAAGTGCAGGAAGATTTGAGTGTCTTAAATTGTTTGAACGAAATGAGAGCCCAAGCAGAAAATGTAACTCGAGTTCATTCAATTTATGTCGTTAATGAAAAAAATAAATTGATTGGACGCCTTTCTCTTAAAGACCTCATTACTGCTAACTCAACAGATAAGGTTAAAGATATTTACATCCCAAAAGTGGACTATGTTACCGTTGAACAGGAAAAAGAAGAGGTCGTAAAAGTGATGTCAAAATACGACTTAGAGGCCATACCAGTAGTCAACCAAAAAAGAGAATTATTAGGTAGGATAACTATAGACGATATAGTCGACGTCATTAAGGAAGAAGCAGAGAAAGATTATCAATTAGCCGCTGGTATTTCGAATGATGTGGAGGCAGACGACACCATCTTTGAACTGGTTAAAGCACGTTTGCCTTGGCTGTTTTTAGGTTTGTTAGGTGGATTGGGAAGCGTTTTTATTTTACAAGATTTTGAAGGGATAATGAGTGAACCTAAACTAAGAAGTTTATTTTTTTACACTCCTCTGATTGCTGCAATGGCAGGAAATGTAGGAGTTCAATCCTCAGCTATTATTGTACAAGGTCTAGCAAATGACATTGTCAAAGGTTCTCTTTTCAATAGACTGGTTAAAGAAGTTAGTTTGAGTTTAATCAATGGTTTTGCATTGGCTTTGGTGATTATCTTATTTGGCTTTCTATCCAAACAAGAATTTATTGTGAGTCTTACCATTGCAGGTTCCATGATGTTAGTAATCGTTGTAGCAGCATTGGTAGGAACTTTTGTTCCAATCATTTTAGATAAAAGAGGAATTGATCCCGCAATTGCAACAGGACCTTTTATCACTACGGCAAATGATATTTTTGGAATTTTCTTGTTTTTTTATATCGCCAAACTGGCATTAGGTTTTTGATGAATTCCAAACTGATTCTCCATATAGACGAAAACCATCCCTTACTTCTCAAAGGGCTTTCAAATCTCGGATTTGAAAACCATCTGGCCTACACCAAGCCATTAGAAAAAATTTTAATAGACTTACCTAATTATCATGGGATTGTTATTCGGAGTCGTTTTCCAATTGATAAAAATTTTATAGACCTGGCTCCCAAGCTAAAATTTATTGCGCGAGTTGGTGCTGGACTGGAAAACATTGATACAGCTTATGCTCATTCTAAAAACATCTCTACAATAGCTGCGCCTGAAGGAAACAGAAATGCAGTTGGGGAACAAGCCTTGGGGATGCTCTTAGGCTTAATGAACAAATTACGCCAAGCTCATTCAACTGTTCAAAAAGGGAAATGGCAAAGAGAAGCTCATCGGGGTTGGGAATTAGAAGGCAAGACTGTAGGTATTATTGGATACGGGAACACTGGAAAAAGCTTTGCCAAAAAGCTCAGCGGCTTTGATGTAGAGGTCATTTTCCATGATATCAAAACCAACATAGGAGATGAGAATGCACAACAAGTATCACTTGAAGAATTGAAAAAACGCGCCCAAATCCTCAGCCTTCATATTCCCCAGTCAACTGATACCAATGGATTGGTCAACCAACAGTTTATTGCAGAAATGAAAAATTCTTTTTGGTTTCTCAATACAGCAAGAGGAAAAGCAGTTGTAACTGACGAACTAGTTGCTGGTCTTAAATCAGGAAAAATTTTAGGTGCTGGCTTGGATGTTTTAGAATACGAATCGTCTTCTTTTCACTCAATATTAAATGATCAAAATCCTCCGAAAGCATTACATTATTTATTGACTTCAGAAAAGGTATTATTAAGCCCGCACATAGCAGGTTGGACGTTTGAAAGTCATATCAAACTTGCCCAAACGATAGTAGATAAAATTGCTAATCTAACAAACTAAGCCAAAACAAATTGGGCAGTCTCTTCGGTACGTTGTTCTAATAGAATTTGTTTCCCATTGCCTCTAATCGACTGAAGTGCATCACGATTAAAATGTCGTACAGTAAATAAATCAACTTCCTCTTTTACTTCCACATTGAATCTTGAACGTAGTACCAAAACCAATTCTTCTAAGCGCTTATATTTATTATTTACACAAACAGAAAAACTAATAGCCGAATTTTGAATCAATTCAACTGGCATCTGGTATTCATGCAGTAAACTAAATATGTAGCTAATATTTTCTTCAACAATAAATGAAAAATCAATAGATGAAAGTCGTAACAATACTTGATCTTTTTTGACAATGTAACATGGAATTAAAGGTTCCAAAGTTTTTCCTTTAGAAACAGAAGTACCTGCTCCTTTTGGATTTTCAAATGATTTTACATAAAGAGGGATTTCTTTTCTCTGGAGCGGCTGTAGAGTTTTAGGATGAATAACAGAGGCTCCATAAAAAGCCAATTCAATGGCTTCACGATACGAGATTTGATGAATCAATTCAGTATTATTAAAAACCCTAGGGTCTCCGTTAAGCACACCTGGAACATCTTTCCAGATAGTTACAGATTCTGCATTTAGAGCGTAGGCAAAAATCGCTGCACTGTAATCAGACCCTTCTCGTCCTAATGTTGTTGTAAAGTTGTTAGAATTGCTCCCAATAAAACCCTGAGTAACGATTAATTGATGTCCTTTTGATTGAGTCTTTATTAACGCTTGAGTTTGATCCCAATTCAAATTTGCAGAACGGTAATAGTCGTCTGTTTTGATACACGCTCTAGCATCTAACCAGAAACTTTTCCACTCTTTGAATTCAAAATAATGATGGATGATAGTTGTTGAGAGCAATTCCCCATAACTTACAACTTGATCATAAACAAAACTGTAATTGGGCGCTTTGTTGTTTTTCAAGAAGGTGTTTAATTCCTCAAAACAGTCATGGATAATCTGATTTACCTTGGTAAATTGGTTTTCAAAAAGTTCTTCAACAATTTTTAGATGAAATTCCTTTAATGCTAAAACATGCTGATTGACACTTTCTTTATCTTCAAAATAAACCTTAATAATATTCTCGAGGGCATTTGTTGTTTTTCCCATAGCGGAAACTACTACCAAAGTATCGTTGAATCCGACTGTTTCAAGAACACGCACTAAATTTCGAACTCCTGAAGCATCTTTTACTGAGGCTCCTCCAAACTTGAATACTTTCATTATTTAAGTTTATTTAAATAAGTCTCCATTTCAGCTTTATGCATCTGTACACTAGACCAATCGTGTAAAATAGTTGCACCACTTTTTTCATAAAACCCTATAGCCGGAGTGTTCCAATCTAGGACATTCCACTCAATACGCTCTACCCCTTTTTGATGAGCAATTTTGATGAATTCTGCGTACAACTTGGTCCCTACACCCTGACCTTTAGATGCTTCAGTTACAATTAAATCTTCCAAATGAAAAGTAGGACCCTTCCAAGTTGAAAACCTTTGATAATAGAGTGCCATTCCAACTACTCTGTCTTCACTTACAGCAACCAAACATTGAAACAAAGGGTTTTCACCAAAACCATATCGTTCAATATCTGAGAGCTCCAAAGCAACACTTTCGAGCTCTTTTTCGTATTCAGCTAACTCTTTGATTAAGCTTAAAATGGCAGCACTATCAGAGCTTACAGCTTGCCTTATTAATATTTTCATTGGATTATATTAAGGTCCAAAAATAATACAAGAATTCTTTACTGCCTCAAGTTCAATTAAATATCACGTTTTTAGTCGAAATGTTAAAAATTAAGCGCGCTCTTCAAACCATTGGCTCACAATCTCAAAAAATACTGTCGGTTTTTCAGCATGAAGCCAGTGTCCAACTCCGTCAATAGTAACTTGTTCGGCATTTGGAAAATAATGCTTAATTATTAAGGCATCTGAATCAAGGATGTAATCTGACAATTCTCCCTTAATAAATAAACATGGATGCGAAGACTGAACGTCATTTTTTAAATTTTCTCCAACAGCTACACTAGCATTTTTTAACACCTCAATATTCATTCTCAATCCTAATTTTCCAGCTTGCTTCCAAAATAAATTTTTTAACAAAAACATTCTAACTCCAGGTTCAGGCACGTAGCGAGAAAGAAAAACATCAGCTTCATTCCTGGATTTGATTTGATCAAAATTTAATTCTGATAAGCCTTGCAAAATTTTCTGGTGATGTGGCATATACTTTTTTGGTGCGATATCTGCTACTACCATCGCTTTCAATAAGGAAGGATACTTAGACGCAAAGTACATTGCCGTTTTACCACCCATTGAATGACCTATTAGAAGTACATTTTTAAGTTGATTAACTCTGCAATATTTGGCTAAATCTTCTGCCATCAGCTCATAAGAAAATTCATCACTCCAAAAACTTCTACCGTGATTTCTCTGATCTATTAAATGAACTCGATATCCACTTTTTGACCAATTTTTAGCATGTGTTTTCCAGTTGTCACTCATCCCTAAAAAGCCATGCAAGATCAAAAGCTCTCGCCCCGTGTCTCCGATAATGTTACTGTGAAGCAAACTCAATGCTTAAGACGTTCTAGATACATGGGGATCACATTTTCGAAACCTAAATAAAGACTTTCACAAATCAAGGCATGACCAATGGAAACTTCAAGTAAATTAGGAATGTGTTTTGAAAAATAATGTATGTTCTCTAAGCTTAAATCATGACCTGCATTTATTCCAAGGCCCAACTCTGTTGCGCGTTTTGCAGCTTCAACAAATGGAGCTATAGCATCCACAGGATTTTTTAGATATTCTTTTGCATAGGTCTCAGTGTAAAGTTCAATACGATCAGTTCCTATCTCTTTGGCTCCTTCAATCATACGAATATCTGGATCTACAAAGATTGAGGTTCGAATACCTGCAGCTTTAAACGAGTCGATGATAGGTATTAAGTATTTCTTCTTTTTTATCGTATCCCATCCTGCGTTTGAGGTGAGTACATCATCAGCATCTGGCACTAAAGTAACTTGAGTAGGTTTTATCGAAAGGACTAACTCCATAAAATCTGGTATGGGATTACCTTCAATATTGAATTCTGTTGTAACAACCTTGGGTAACTCAAATGCATCTTTGTAGCGAATATGGCGCTGGTCTGGTCTTGGGTGTATGGTGATACCTTGTGCACCAAACTTCTGTAGATCTAGGGTAACCCGAAGTAAATCGGGAACATTTCCTCCTCGAGCATTTCTAAGGGTTGCAACTTTGTTGATATTTACACTAAGTGCTGTCATTTTTAGTGTAAATGTATTAGCTTCTAATCAAATCTGAAAAAAAATTAGTGCTTTTTGTAAAGAGAGCGATTTTCGTGTCCTAAAGAACCTCATTTTCGGGAGTTTCGTACCTTTGATTTAAGATTTATATCATGCATATTGCTCTTTATAGCGCTTTTTTTTCCAAGGAAACTCTCCAATATGTAAAAGAAACTGTGGCTTTTCTTAAATCAAAGGGTCACCGATTTACACTGGTTCATCGCATGAAAAAGCACCTAGGTGCTGAAGGAAAAGACTATACTTATTTTGATGAAGAACTAAAACTTAATGAAGAAGTAGATTTTTTATTTTCAATTGGCGGTGATGGCACTATACTTAGAGCAGTTACTCTAATTCAAGATTCAAAAATTCCAATTTTAGGAATTAATACAGGACGCTTGGGATTTCTTACATCTTTGCACCGCGATGCCCTCACTGAGGGATTAAATATGTTCTTTAAGGAACAGTTTTCCTATGTCTCACGCTCATTGCTCAGTGTTCGAACCAAAAAACCAATTGCCTTATTGGATGAAAGTGGGATTGCGCTTAATGAGGTAAGTGTGAATAGAAAAAATACTACTTCAATGTTAAGTATTCATACTGAATTGGATGGTAAACCCCTAACCACATACTGGTCTGACGGACTGATTATATCAACTCCTACAGGCTCTACCGGATACTCATTGAGTAGCGGCGGACCAATTGTGTCTCCAAATTCTCAATGCTTGATCTTGAATCCAATAGCCCCACACAACATTAACATGCGCCCATTAATAGTTCCTGACAATACTGAAATAAAAATTTCAGTTCAAGGAAGGAGTAAAAATCATTTATTATCATTGGACTCTCGAATTCTTACTTTAGAAAATGGTAATGATATTTTCCTAAAAAAAGCCCCCTATGTGGTGCAAACGGTTCAACTTGAGGGCTCTGACTTCTTTACTACTCTGAGAGAAAAACTTTTTTGGGGTCAAGACAAGCGTAATAAACAATAAATAGTGGGTTTTTGGGTTAATATTTAGGCCATTGTTTACCTGATAATTTTGAATAGTACTTTTTCCACATCTTTTAAAACTATTGTTCTATGCTTTTGTTTGCATACAACAACATCTTATGCTCAATTTCATGAATTTGGGCTATTTCTAGGGGGAAGCAACTACATAGGGGATATTGGATCAGATCAATACATCAATCCAAATTCACCTGCCCTGGGAATGATTTACAAATGGAATGTGACCGATCGATATTCATTTCGAGCTGGAGTCACTATAACTAAACTTACTGAAAATGAGTCTAATAGTAGCGATCTAAATCGCTTTAACCGATCGTACAGTGTAGATAATAATCTGCAAGAGGCTACATTCGGGATAGAATTCAACTTCAAATCCTTTAATCTTCACGATGCAGATTTTAACTTTACACCCTATCTTTTTTATGGGTTAAGTTATTTTCGTTATGATCAATACTATA
>JAQWHT010000073.1 GCA_029249225.1 Flavobacteriaceae bacterium | reverse complement strand
GATGATAGTCGATACAATCAACACTGAGGCCGTGAAATTCAAAAAGTGGAGCCATCCAAGCACTATCTCGTTTAGCGAGATAATCGTTTACGGTTACTAAGTGTACTCCCTTTCCAGTGAGTGCGTTTAAGTAAACGGGAAGTGTAGCTACTAAGGTTTTTCCTTCACCAGTTTGCATCTCTGCTATTTTACCTTGATGGAGTGCAATTCCACCTATAAGCTGAACGTCATAATGGACCATGTCCCAAGTGATCGGTTTTCCTGCTGCATCCCACGAATTTGCCCAGATGGCATGATCGCCCTGAAGTTGAACATAGCTTTTTTGTGTTGCTATTTCTCTATCGTTAGATGTGGCATTAACTTCAATACTTTTGTTGTCTTTAAAACGTTTTGCTGTTTCTTTAACCACTGCAAACGCTTCTGGTAGTATTTGATTGAGCAGATCTTCAGAAGCACGTTGTGCTTCTTCATTTTGGTCATCTATTTGTTGGTAAATACTTTCTTTTTCATCTAAATCTTGAGTGGCTTCAACTTCGTCTAATAGGGTTTTGATTTTTGCTTCAAAGGGTGCTCTGGATTCTTCTATTTGTGTTTTAAAGTCGGCTGTCTTAGCCCTTAGCTCATCATGAGAAAGAGCCTCTAGTTGCTTTTCAAATGTTTTAATCTGTGAGACCAGAGGGGTAATTTTGTCAAGGTCTTTTTTGGTCTTGTCACCAACAAAAGTTTTCAGGATGTTATTTAAAATACTCATACAATTGGTTAGGGGTGTCTAAACGTTTCTTTACCTCAAAAGTAATTAAAAAAAAAGCCTCATTGAAGAGACTTTAAGGAGCTTTATTGAGAGCTCTTCAATATTCATCTTCATTCCACAGATAGTCTTCTTCTGTGGGGAAGTCTGGCCAAATTTCTTCGATAGATTCGTACACATCTTCTTCATCTTCCATAGCTTGAAGATTTTCTACAACTTCAAGAGGTGCTCCTGTGCGGATTGAAAAGTCAATCAACTCGTCCTTAGTTGCCGGCCATGGTGCGTCACTGAGGTAGGAAGCAAGTTCTAATGTCCAATACATATCTTAATATATTTATTTTGCAAAAATAAATTTTTATGGATAGTGTGCAACATTTTTACACTTTTAGTTTCCATTCCATTTTTCTTCTTTAACCTGCAAATCAAGAGCAAATATTCTTGACAGAGTAAAAAAGTAATCTGAAAGACGGTTAATGTAAGCAATTAATGTTGCAGAAACAGGTGATTGATGGTCTAATTCAGTAACATAACGTTCTGCTCTTCTACAAACTGAGCGGGCTAAATGAGTATAGGAAACCAGTTTATGTCCACCCGGTATAACAAAGTTTTTTAGCGGTGGAAGTCTGATAGTAAGCAAGTCTATTTGGTGTTCAATAAACTGAACTTCGTTGGGTTGAAGAGGAGTTAAGTTTTTAGGGAAATCCTTTTGTGACTCAACAGCGAGTTGAGAAGCAACGGTCATTAATTGTTTTTGAATCTCAACTAAAGTGTTTTTGGCGTAGTCAAAATCAGTAGTATCGCGAATTAATCCAAGCCAAGCTATGAGTTCATCAATAGTGCCATAAGCTTTTATTCTGATATCATGTTTTGGAACTCGTTTGCCAGAGAATAAACTTGTAACTCCGTTATCTCCAGTTTTGGTGTATACTTTCATCTCTTTCATAATCACGCTTCATCTAGTTGTATTGACTGAAAACTAGTATTTAAACAAAGGTAAAAAATATTATTTTAACCCCTTATGTTAGATAAGTTGTTTTATTTTTCTTTTAATCTGCCACTGAGAGCTAGTAGAAAATAAATACCCGTTATAAAACCAGCCCAACGGCCGATAATATCCCCATAAAGCGTGTAAAAAGTTAATTTTGACCTTGGTGAGATGCTTCCCCTAAGAACTGTTTTGGTGTCGTATTCGGATTGGATTAAGACTTCTCCTCTGGCATCTATTATAGCTGAAATTCCAGTATTAGCACTTCTAGCAATATCTCGTCGCGTTTCGATTGCGCGTAATCTGGTGTAGCTCAAAAGTTGTCGATGCCCCGGTGTATTTGCCCACCAAGCATCATTTGAAATGATAGCAAGAAAATTAGCTCCTTCTTTAACATAGCCCGTTACGAACTCTCCAAAAAGTGATTCCCAACAAATAGCAGGACCCGCACTAATATTTAGATTAGGATGAGAAAAAACGGCTCTATTTTTTTGAGTTACCCTACTCGCAACAGTCCCACCCAAATTGAGAAGTATGTCTCCCAAAATAGGTTTTAGAATAGATTTGAAAGGCATGTTTTCAATACCTACAACGAGTTTTGATTTGTGATATACCTGTGCCTCTTGTCTGAATTGCATAGCTAAAGCACTATTGTAATAATCTACCCAGATTCCATCCCTCACTTTATTCGCAGAAAGAGATGGTGATTTAGTTTGTCTGTAGAGATCGTAAAATTGAATGCCAGTAATCCACTGGGTATTAGGGTATTTGCTAAAATCTCTTAAAATTTTTTGATAAAGTGTAGTCTCATTAAACCCATTTAGTATTTCGCCATATCCTTCAGCAAAATAAGTTTCTGGGCTAAGTACATAATCAACTTCATCTGTAAGGTAAGGTGATATTTGTTCAGAAAATTGAGTTAAAAACTGACTATTTGTAAAGTTGTATTTTGAATTGTAAGGATCAATATTGGGTTGATGAAGCAAGACCTCAACTTGAGTTTCGATGGATTCAACTTTTTGATAAAGAAAGAGTGAAAATGCAATTGGGAGTGCAATTAAGATTAACGGGCCAACGATTTTTTTTATTAGACTTCTAAAACCCTTGTTTTTCTGAAAGTCTTTCAATTTTGAATAGGTCCATACATTAATACAAAGTACCCAAAGTGAACCCCCAAAGGTTCCTGAATATTCATACCACTGTATCCAATAAATTTTTTCAGAAAAAACGTTTCCAAGGTTTAGCCATGTCCATGAAAAGTCCCAGGTCAGATGAAGTTTTTCAAAAGCAAGCCACAACACAATGAGAAATATGTAGGCACTTCGTTGAGGAAGCCTTCCCCTTGCCCAATAAAACAACCAAAAAATAATAGCATAAAAAAGACTATTGCATAAGTTGGCAAATGCCATCCCAAAAAATGTAGAGTTGATTAGCCACCAGCTTGTGATAAGATTCCAAATCAGAAAGACGAGATAGGAGTACCCAAATACTCGAAGTCCCTTTCTCTTGAAGTTATCCTGACGAATAGAATTCTCAAGGAAGAACAGAGGAAGTAGTGCTACAAAAATGAGTGCAGTAAAACCATTGGTAGGCCAAGCTAACCCAAGAGAAATTCCCGAGGTAAGAGCAAGAGTTAGATGAAGTTTTGTCTTAGACATTTCTGCGAATTTATATTTTTTTGATGCTACAGCAATCACTATCTTGTCAAAAAAAATATTTGTAGTGCAGCTTATCAAAAGAAATATCCCTAATCTTTTTACAGCCTTCAACTTTTTATGTGGTTGTTTTGCGGTGTATCTAGCTTTTAAGAATCTCTTTGAAGCAGCTTTTCTGATGGTTTTTCTAGGTGCATTTTTTGATTTATTCGATGGATTTTTTGCACGACTTTTAAGAGTAGAAAGTCAATTTGGACTTCAGTTTGACTCTATGGCCGACCTAATTACAAGTGGCTTAGCCCCTGGTATGGTGATGTATAAATTATTTTTAGAAATCGGCTTAAGAGAAATGGATTTGAGTTTTGTCTTACTAAGAAATGAATTTGCTTTTTCTTTTGCCCCACACGCCTTAGTTGGTTTTTTAATTTCGTTAGGTGCAGGTATTCGATTAGCCAAATTCAATATTGATTCAGAGCAGCAGTTTGAATTTAAAGGTCTTCCTGCTCCAGCAAATGCGTTGTTTATTGTTGCGCTACCCTTGTTAATTGAACATCCCCTATTTTCTAGTGTAAAACCTTTTTTGGCAAATTATACAGCCTTAATGATCATCTGTGTTGTATCAGCAATTTTAATGAATGTTCGTTTGCCCTTATTTTCGTTTAAAATTAAATCCCTGAATATTAGAGAATATGGATACCAGTTTATTATGCTTTTGTTTGTATTCCCTTGTTTTTATTTATTTCAATGGGTCGCTGTCCCTCTTTTAATTGTTATCTATCTAATCTTGAATGTATTAAGAAATAGTTTTAATTAACTTTTCTAGATCGAAATAGGATTAAAAAAGCAAAGCGAATTCTCTTCTTCTGAACAAGGATAATCCAAAATATTTGAATGTACAGTTAATGATAGATCCAGTTTTGGTTGGGTTTTCTTTGATGTCAATCTTATTGATTATTTCAATTATCAAAACAGTGCCCAAAAAGAGATTCTTTCAATTGATTCGCTACTCTGTACTTTTTTTCATTCATGTAAATTCAATGAACATGATTTTTTTTAATACACAATCACATGATGTTTAAAACACTCTCACTTGATGAGGATATTAAAACTACCCTAAGCTCGGGAGATGTTACTTTGTACTTTAATAAATAGAAGGATAATTAAATCCCTCTATCATTCTCATTCCACAGTTACAGATTTAGCTAGGTTTCTTGGTTGGTCTACATTACAATTCCTTAATATTGCAATGTAATAAGATAAAAGCTGAAGAGGGATGGTAGCAAACAAGGGTGAGAATATTTCATCCGACTCGGGAATTTCAATACAATGATCAGACATTTTTTTAATCGATTCATCTCCACTTGACACAATAGATATAATTTTAGCACCCCTTGATCTAATTTCTTGAACATTAGAAACTATTTTATCGTAATGCCCTTTTTTTGTTGCGATTACAATTACTGGCATTTCCTTATCAATTAACGCAATGGGTCCATGTTTCATTTCTGCTGCTGGATAGCCTTCGGCATGGATGTATGATATTTCTTTAAGTTTTAACGCCCCTTCTAAGGCTACAGGAAAATTAAATCCTCTGCCTAAATATAACATATTGGAAGCTTTATGATAGATTTTAGCAATCTCTTTTATTTCAGAAATTTGTTTTAAAAAGGAGCTTATCAAGTCAGGTATTTGTATCAATTCATCCAGTAAACGTTTACTTTCAGATGCTTGAATTGTATTTCTTAAAGCTGCAATTTTAAGCGAGAGCAGTATTAAAACGGTTATTTGTGTTGTAAACGCTTTTGTAGATGCGACACCGATTTCGGGCCCTGCATGAGTGTACATTCCTGAATCAGTTTCTCGAGAGATTGAAGAACCTACAACGTTACAAATACCAAATATAAAAGCACCACGATCTTTTGCCAGTTTTAGCGCTGCCATTGTATCTGCTGTTTCCCCAGATTGAGATATAGGTATAACTAAATCGTCCTTATGAATAATAGGATCCCGATATCTAAATTCTGAAGCGTATTCAACTTCTGTGGGGATACGAGTGAATTTTTCAAGTAAATATTCTCCAACCAAGCCTGCATGCCAAGAAGTACCGCAGCCCAAAATAATTATTCTCTTTGTGTTTTTAAAAATTGATTCGTGCTTTTGAACACTATCCAGTTGAACTTCTTCTTTCAGTAAATCAATTCTCCCTCTTAATGAGTTTTCGATGGCTTTAGGTTGTTCAAAAATTTCTTTCAACATAAAGTGGTCGAAACCATCTTTTTGAATGTGTTCTAAATCAAATGTCAGTTGATTTATGATCGCTTTGATTTGTGTGTTTTCTTTGAAATTAGAAACTTGAATGTCTTCCCCAAAGCTTAATCTTGCCATTTCAAAATCATTTAAATAAACGACTTCTTTTGTGTGTTCTAAAAATGGTGTAGCATCTGAACCGACAAAAAAATCATTTTTCCCTATTCCGATAGCTAGTGGACTACCTAATCGGGCAACAATTAATTCATGAGGTTTTTTCTTGTCAAACACTACAATTCCATATGCTCCAATTACCTTGTTTAAACCTATTTGAACAGCAGCTTCCAATGAAACCTGTTGTGTTTTTTGAATTTCCTCAAACAAATTGATAAGTACTTCTGAGTCAGTATCTGACTCAAAGGTGTAACCTCTCTGGATTAAATCTTTTTTTAAGGTTTCGTAATTTTCGATAATTCCATTGTGAACTAATATAAGTTCTTTGTTGTTCGAAACGTGAGGGTGAGCATTACTTTCATTTGGTTTTCCATGTGTGGCCCAGCGTGTGTGTCCTAAACCAATTGGGAAAAGTTCTTCTTTGGTTTCTTTGTCACAAAGTAGGCGAAGTTCATTGACTTTCCCTTTTACCTTTAAAACGGCATCTTTTTTTGGATTGCTAATGAAAATTCCGGCGCTATCATAACCTCTGTACTCAAGTCTCTGAAGTCCGTCTAAAAGAATGGATAGTGCATTCTTTGTCCCGGCATAAGCCACTATTCCACACATAATTTAGTGTCTAATTGTTAGTTGTAATTGTTCTTTTTTAAAATCTAGTTTTGAATAAAAACCAGCAGTTTCTTCTGTACTGTTGAGTATTGTTTTGTAACAGTCTAAGGCTACTGAAGTTTTGAGTAATTTTTCAATTAATTTTTTACCAATCCCCATTCCTTGAGCGTTAGGATCAACAACAACATCTTCTATGAGCCCCATTTTCCGATTGCTTTTTTGGATGATATGTAAACTTCCAGTTCCAAGTATAGTATTCTCATTGACCGCAACAAAGCAATGGATATCTGGATTTGAAAAATAAGCTAGAGCAATTGGTTCTGATTTGGTTTTAAAGGCTTGGGTTATAAGGTTGTTTACAATTTGGTATTCTGTTTTTTTTGGTTCTCTAATTAAAATCATTTAAAATGTTAGGTAAGGTTAAAATGATAGTTTCTTTTTTCGTAATTCAAAATTCTGTCCGAGGTAAACTTTTCTGACCATTTCATCTTCGGCAAGTTCTTCTGGAGTTCCTGCTTTTAAAATACTTCCCTCAAACATGAGGTATGTCTTATCTGTAATAGCAAGCGTTTCTTGCACATTATGGTCGGTAATCAAGATTCCGATATTTTTCTTTTTTAAGTGGGCTACAATTCGCTGAATATCTTCTACGGCAACTGGATCTACTCCTGCGAAAGGTTCGTCAAGTAAAACAAATTTTGGATCTGTAGCCAAGGCACGGGCTATTTCGGTTCGTCTTCGCTCTCCACCAGAAAGCAAATCTCCTCTATTTTTTCGAATATGATTTAAACCAAATTCTTCTAATAAAGACTCCATCTTTTCTTTTTGTGTTGCTTTGTTTAAATCAGTCATTTGGAGAACACTCAGAATATTTTCTTCTACACTCAGTTTTCTAAAAACAGAAGCTTCTTGAGCTAAATAACCAATCCCTTGTTGAGCCCTTTTGTACATGGGAAATTTTGTAATTTCTTGATCATCAAGAAAAATTGCTCCATTATTAGGCTTTATGAGTCCCACAATCATATAAAATGAAGTTGTTTTTCCAGCTCCGTTTGGACCTAGTAAACCTACAATTTCTCCCTGAGAAACCTCAAGAGATATTCCTTTAACAACCTTTCTGCCTTTGTAGGCTTTTTCAATTTTTAATGCGCTTAACTTCATAAAATTATATTGGCTATTGGTTCAGCATTAACTCTAAAGATCCACCCGAACTTAAAATGAATAGTTTCAAAATAATTCGTACGATCATAATTACCCAAGACTTTATTTGTTAAATCTGTGGAGAGTTTCTCAATGATTCTTCTTAAGATGCTTTTATATAGGGCTCTGAGATCAGCCATATTAAATTGCTTTATTTTGATTTTTAGTCACCACTTTTGCGATAATTATACTCACTTCATATAGTATGAGTATTGGAATACTTACTATAATCTGACTTGCAATATCAGGTGGGGTAATTATTGCAGATAAACTCAAAACTAATACTAGTGAAATTTTCCTGTTTTTTCTTAAAAACTCGGGAGTTACTATGCCTACACGAGTTAAGAAATAGATGATGATGGGGAGTTCAAAAATAATTCCTGAAGCGAGTACAGAGGCTCTCAAAAGACCGATATAACTACTCAAGTCAAAGTCATTGAATATTTCACTACTTACAGAATAGTTCCCTAAAAAGTTTATGGACAAAGGAGTAACTATATAATATCCAAAAAGTACACCTATAAAAAACAGAATTGAGGCAATAAAAATAAATCCACGGGCATTTTTACGCTCTTTTTCATACAGACCAGGGCTTATAAATTTCCAGAACTCAAAAATAATGTAAGGAAAAGAAACAATAAAGCCTGCAAGAACCGAAGTCCACAAGTGAGCTGAAAATTGACCAGCAACTGTCCTACTTTGAATTCTAAAGGGTAATTCTTCGATACAAAAGCTACTCCCTTGCCCAAGTGTTTGTGAAAGTGAGCAAAACCATCTGTAGGTTATAAAATCCTTACTTTTTGGTCCAAAAAGAAGTACATTAAAAATAAAGTCTTTAAAGATGAACGCCACAGTCGCAACAATTACGATTGCAAGTACTGACCGAATCAAGTGCCAGCGCAACTCCTCCAAATGATCTAAAAAAGACATTTCGTCTTTGGGGGGTTCTGTACTCATATTAAAGTTTTACCCATAGTTAGGAAGTGCAAAAATATCAAAAACTAATGGGAAGTTTGTTTTTTTTGATTTAAACTTTTTTGTTTATAAATCTTAAATCCATAAGGGTATTTATTTGAATAAATCCAGTAATTATAGTATATTGTATATACGAAAAAGAAAAATTAACATACTCATACTTTAATGAAGAAGGATGAAATAAGAATCAAGCTAAAAGAATATTTCGGCTTTTCATCGTTTAAAGGGCTTCAGGAATCTGTAATTCTTAATGTATTAAATCAAAATGATAGTTTTGTCATTATGCCTACTGGAGGTGGAAAATCTTTATGTTATCAACTTCCAGCTTTAATTCAGGAAGGGACATCGATAGTGGTCTCTCCACTTATTGCCTTAATGAAAGATCAGGTAGATACCATTAGGGGAATTTCCTCAGAAGACGGTGTGGCCCACGTTTTGAATTCTTCCCTCAACAAAACTGCAGTAGCTCAAGTGAAGAGTGATATTCAATCAGGTATAACAAAGTTACTTTATGTAGCCCCTGAATCACTCTCTAAGCAAGAAAACATAGATTTCTTTAAATCAATAAAAATCTCATTCCTTGCAGTAGATGAAGCCCATTGTATTTCAGAATGGGGACATGATTTTAGACCTGAATACAGAAATTTAAGAATAATATTAGAACAGTTCAATCAGCGAATACCGATTATTGCCTTAACTGCTACAGCAACTCCAAAAGTTCAGGAGGATATTATGAAAAACCTTCAGATTACAAAAGCAAAGGTTTTTAAAGCATCATTCAACAGGCCTAACTTATATTATGAGGTAAGACCTAAAACCACTCAAGTAGATTCCGACATTATTCGATTTATAAAACAGAATCCAAACAAATCAGGAATTATCTATTGCTTATCACGGAAACGTGTTGAAGAGTTGGCTCAAACATTACAAGTAAACAAAATCAATGCTTTGCCTTATCATGCTGGTTTAGATGCGAAGTCTAGAGTAAACCACCAAGATCGATTTTTAAAAGATGATTGTGATATTATAGTAGCAACAATTGCGTTTGGAATGGGAATAGATAAACCTGATGTGCGGTTTGTGATTCATCACGATATTCCCAAAAGTATTGAAAGCTATTACCAAGAAACAGGAAGAGCTGGGCGTGATGGTGGTGAAGGGCATTGTTTGGCCTTTTATGCCTACAAGGATATAGAAAAGCTTGAAAAGTTTATGTCAGGTAAACCACTGGCTGAGCAAGAGATAGGTATGGCTTTGCTGGCCGATATGGTAGCTTATGCCGAAACTTCAATGTCAAGAAGAAAATTTATCCTCCACTATTTTGGCGAAGCCTTTGATAATGAAAAAGGAGAGGGAGGTGAAATGGATGACAATATGCGTCACCCAAAAAAGCAAGTAGAAGCACAGTATGAGTTGGAAATACTTCTTAGAACAATTATGGAGACTAAAGAAAAGTTTAAATCAAAAGAAATTGTAAAAACTCTTTTGGGTGAAACAAATGCGCTTATTAGCTCACATAAAATAAACGAACTAAAAGTATTTGGAAGCGGGAAGTCCCAAGACAGATTTTATTGGATGGCTTTAACTCGCCAGAGTCTGGTTGCTGGATTTTTAGCTAAAGAGATTGAGACGTATGGAGTCATTCGATTAACTGATAAAGGAAGAGATTTCCTTATGAAACCAGTCAGTTTTAAAATGACTGAAGATCATAAATATGAAGAATTAGATTCACGTGTAAACGTGCAAACTAAATCAAAAGGAATTGATAATGTTTTGATGAAGCTTCTCCTGAGTTTAAGAAAAGAAGTTGCCACCTTAGGAGAAATACCCCCTTATGCTGTTTTTCAAGAATATTCTTTAGAAGATATGTGTTTGAAATATCCAATAACAGAAGAAGAGCTTGTAAATATCAATGGGATAGGAGAGGGTAAGGCCAAACGCTATGGGAAAAAGTTTCTTGATCTCATTCAAAAATACATTGAAGAAAATCAAATTACAAGACCAGATGATTTGGTTGTTAAAAGCACTGGGATCAATTCATCAATCAAACTTTACCTTATTCAAAGTATCGATAGAAAACTTCCTTTTGATGATATTGCTGCAGCCAAAGGTATGGATATGAACAAATTAATTTCAGAAATAGAAACGATTGTTTTTGCAGGTACAAGGCTAAATATTGACTACTACTTAGAAGATTTATTTGATGAAGATCAATTGGAGGATCTTTATGAATACTTTATAGAATCTGAATCAGACTCTGTTGAACTTGCTCTTGATGAGTTTGAAGGAGATTATGAAGAAGAGGAGCTCAGGCTCTACAGAATTAAGTTTATGAGTGAAATTGCAAATTAAACTTTTTGATCTAAGTTTGATTAGTATCTTTGCTGCTTAATTTATTTTCATGGAAGGTATATATGCAAAATTTCAGACGTCAAAAGGTTCAATAGTATTAGAACTCACTTATAAGCAAACCCCAGGTACGGTGGGTAATTTTGTGAGCTTAGCAGAAGGAAATCAAAAAAACGATCAGAAAGAGCACGGAGTGCCTTATTATGATGGCTTAACTTTCCATCGTGTGATTTCAGATTTTATGATTCAGGGAGGCTGTCCTCAAGGTTCCGGATCTGGTGGTCCGGGATACAAATTCGATGATGAGTTTCATCCTGACCTCAAGCACAATAAAGCAGGTACCCTTTCAATGGCGAACGCTGGTCCAGGAACCAACGGAAGTCAATTTTTTATTACCCACGGTCCAACAGATTGGTTGGATGGGAAGCATACGGTTTTTGGCTATGTAGTTGAGGGACAGGATGTGGTAAATCAAGTTGTACAAGGAGATACAATAGATTCTTTAATAATTGAGCGTCACGGACAAGAGGCTCAAGAATGGGATGCTTCTAAAGCGTTTTCAGTCTTTACTTCAAGTGGTGAGGAGAGAAAAAAAGCGGCTCAAGAAGCTGCTAAAAAAGCCATGACCTCACTTACTGAAGGAATGCAAGAAACAGCAAGCGGTTTATTTTATCAAATTACGAAGGAAGGCTCAGGTCCCACACCTGAAAAAGGGTCTAAAGTTTCAGTTCATTATAAAGGAACTTTAGTTGATGGTAAGGTATTCGATTCTTCTTACCAAAGAAAAGAGCCTATCGAATTTACGGTGGGTATTGGACAGGTCATTCCTGGTTGGGATGAAGGTATCCTTTTATTGAGTAAGGGCTCCGGAGCTCGACTTGTGATTCCAAGTCACTTAGGCTATGGAGCTCAAGGGGCTGGTGGTGTTATTCCTCCTGATGCTACCCTTATTTTTGATGTGGAACTTGTAGATTTTTAATTCTGTTCTTCAGGACTATTTCCTTCGAACCATTTAATATTACAACCCATACTGGGATATTGTATTTGATTACTTTTTTTGTTATTGAGCATTGCACTGCAGGCTTCATGTAAGTCCTTTCCTGTGATTGGATTTTGGTTTCCTGGTCGAGAATTATCATATCTACCACGATAATATAAACCAAGTTCAGCATCAAATAAATAAAAATCTGGAGTACAAGCAGCTTTGTATGCATGTGCTACCTCCTGTTTTTCATCGAATAAATAGGGGAAAGGAAATTTTTTCTCTTCAGCAAGACTTTTCATATTTTCTGGCCCATCTTGAGGGTGACTTATAGTGCTATTACTCGAAATAGCTATGGTTTGTACCCCTTTTTTTGAAAATTCATTTGCGGTTTTGACTAGAGCGTCCATTAGGTGAACCACATAAGGGCAATGATTACACATAAAAATCACTAAAGTACCTCTTTCACCTCTTAGTTGTTCCAAAGACACGACGTCCCCCGACATGACATTGGGTAATTCAAAAAGAGGTGCCTTGGTTTCTAATGGTAACATATAAGATTCTGTGAGTGCCATGATAACTTAATTTAAATACTGAATCTTAAAAGTAGTATTTTTGCTTTAATCAAAATATATTTATGATTGATTTTACTACTTTCGAAGGGCTTGACATTCGGGTCGGAACAGTATTAGAAGCAAAGGACTTTCCTGAAGCCATAAAACCAGCTTACCAACTTCTAATAGACTTTGGCCCCTTGGGCAAATTAAATTCTTCTGCTCAAATTACTAAGCGGTATGCCAAAAAAGAACTTATAGGAAAACAGGTAATTGCAGTAGTAAATTTAGGAACAAAAAAAATTGCTCATTTCGAAAGTCAGTGTCTGGTCTTGGGAGCCAAAGACCATGATGACGTTATTCTTTTGGCTCCCGAAACTAACTTGCCCAACGGACAACAAATAGTGTAAACTACATTTTATCTGATAAGAAAAGAGCATTGGTAAGAATTCTATTCGTACCATACCAAAATGCCCTAAAGTTTGTATTGTCGGTTAAAATGATGACCTTACCCCGCCCCAATTGTTGTATTTGAAAAGGAACAGTATTTCTAATTAATTCCAGATTTTCCTCAGAAATATAGCCACTTAACAATGGGTCTGATGTATACTGAATGGGATTATTATAACTTTGTTTGTGTGACTTTATAAATA
This sequence comes from Flavobacteriaceae bacterium, assembly GCA_029249225.1. Classification (GTDB taxonomy): domain Bacteria; phylum Bacteroidota; class Bacteroidia; order Flavobacteriales; family Flavobacteriaceae; genus MS024-2A. The sequence continues at coordinate 6,555 of JAQWHT010000073.1, read as the reverse complement.
AATTTGTGTTCCTGAAAATTGGTAGAGTTTCGTTTTGAAATCCAAAATTAATCGGGTGACTTTTATCAATTTTTGTATTGAAGATGGCTCCACTTGTTAATTGTGCCCCTCTAAACTTACTTTTGTTTTCAAAGCTAACATCTTGAGCAGTAAGTTCGTTGTTTAAAAATTCCAGACTGATAAATTTATTTTTTTCTAACCATTGTGCGGTATTTCGATAGCCTATAATAGTTCCTCCCTTATTTACAAACTCTTTAAGTTTTTCAACCTGAGAATTCAGACCAGATCCAAAAAAACTTGGAACGATAAAATGCGTATACCTACTGAGGTCAGCTCTTCCGATATTCCGAACATCAATCTTAGTAATTGAAATATTGTGACGTGTATCTAATAAATGCCAAATTTCCCCTGCGTCATAACTTCGAACTCCATCGCCAACCAAAAGTGCAATTTCAGGTTTTTTGACAGAGGTAAAATCACGTGATCCTAGATCTATACCATTTGTATAACCGGTTTCTGTAGCGTGAATAGTTACATGACTAATTTCAGCACCTTCTTCAAGAATATTAAAAAGTTCTTCTTCCGAAACGTCTTGATTTTTTACTGGAATCATGTAGGTTCCATAATCGTATTGCTTACCATTTAGGTTAAAAGGTGTAAGTCCTACCTTAACACGCACTTTATTTTGATGTAAATGATTGAGTAATTTTGGAGTATAGTAATTATGAGCTTCAAATAAATAAGCGTAGCTCGCCTTTGAACTGACTTTTCCCTTTGGGGGTTCAATATTTGAAATTTCTTTACCAATCAATGAAGAACTCTTTTCAATGCTGTGGTTGAGATTAAATGCATAGGGGAAAGTCCATGCAGAAATATCGTAAAATAGGCTGTCCCTAAATTTAGATTGTTTGGTAAACATTGCCTGAATAAGTAAATGTTTTTTTTGTTCTAGTGGAATGACATAACTATTTTCAGGATTATATTTTTTTCCAGCACGCACTACGCTGCTGTTTAGTTTGTGAACTTTGATTTGATGTCGTTCTAACATTTTAGCAAATTGATAGCTTTTTACAGGATCTTTCCCACTACTGAACACAATAGCTTTTTGTTTGCTTTCAGAGGCTTTAATTCTATTTTCGGCATAAAAGTTTTTGAAATAGTTTAAAAGTTCCTCACGCATTGAACTCGCGGCTTTTAAAGTTGAAAAACCAGCAGTCAGTTGATTGCGAATAGTAAATGGAAAGGTTAATAGCCCGTTGTCGCTTTTTTGTATATGACCTCTTGAACTTGCTTGTTCAAAAAGGATACCAATCCCACCATTAACATCTGGATAGGTAGATCCTTTACCGTAGTAAAAATCGTCATAATCTTCCTCTGAATAATATAAAGAACCAATTTTATTAAAAGCCTCGACATGAAAGGATCCAATTTTTTGAGTTAATTTTTGGTTCATATCAGGGGTCAATGGATTGACTCTTGATGGGATTCCGGGCTGAAAGAAAAAAGAAGAATTTGTTCCCATCTCATGATGATCCGTCAAGATATTAGGTAGCCAGTCACTAAAAGTTTTAATCCTTGCTTGTGATTCTGGGAGTTGTGCTGGAAGCCAATCACGATTGAGGTCAAACCAATAATGATTTGTTCTTCCTCTCGGCCAAACCTCATTGTATTCTCTATCATTTGAATCTGCAGTAAGAGTTTGATTCTTATTTGTGTTAGCCCAATATGAAAAGCGTTGTAAACCATCTGGATTGAAGCTAGGATCAAACAATATTACTAGTTCGTCTAACATTTTAAGTGTTTCAGGAGCTTCACTAGCGGCAAGATGATAAGCGAGTAAAAGCCCTGCATTTGATCCGCTGGGCTCATTGCCATGAATTGAAAAGCCTTGATACACGACTAGCGGTTGTTCCTTGATATTTATTTGATCAGCTCCTTCTTCACTCAGTGCTATATGTGTTTTTTGAATCTCATCAATACGCTTGTAATTGTCGGGACTAGTAATAGTCAAGAGTAAGATAGGACGTCCTTCATAAGTACTCCCTCGATTTTCTATGTGGATTCGATCTGAACTTTCAGCAAGACGATACATATAGTTGACTAGTTTATCATGGGAGACATGCCAGCTGCCTACTTCGTACCCCAACAATGTCTTGGGTTGTGGAATCGATTCGTTGTAAGGGTGATTAGAATCTAAATAATAATCTAGGGTAACTTGACCAAAAAGAGAATTGCAAATCAGTAATCCTAACAGAGAGATTAATTTTTTCATGTAATATGTATTTTGAACACCTAAAGGTTCAAAATATTACCAACATAAAAAATTAAATCTATGAAAAATTCTAATGTGACTCTGAATTGATGTTGTTAGGAGAGTAATCTTTTTGATGACGTTCGCTGATAACCTCATGACCTCTATTGTCAAAAATAAAGGAGATTGAATCTTGAAGATAATTAGTGAAATTTTCAAAATCTTCTTTATAAAGGTAGATTTTGTGTTTTTTATAGTAATAGGAACCGTCATCGTTTGTAAATTTTTTACTCTCGGTGATGGTTAAATAGTAATCGCTAGCTTTTGTTTCCCTAACATCAAACAAGTAGGTTCTTCTCCCTGCTCTTAGGATTTTAGAATAGATTTCTTCAATATTATCTTCTTCGTGATCCCTCATTTTGTCTAAGTTATTCCTTAATTATTCAGCAATTTTATTAAAAAAACTAAACAATACAAATTATTTAGAGTGGTTGGCTTGCTGAATTTCAAATAACTCTTTGTAATAGCCCTTAACTTCAATTAAATCAGCATGTTGACCTTGTTGAACTATTTTACCGTTTTCGAAAACAATGATTTGGTCTGCGTGTTTTAGTGATGAAATACGATGACTTACAATGAGAGTTGTTTTATCTTTAGTAATCGATTTCAAGTGTTTGAGTATCTCTTCCTCTGTGTCGGTATCTACCGCAGAAAGACAATCATCTAGTAATAAAATCTTGGGATCTTTAATAAGTGCACGAGCTATAGAAACACGCTGAATTTGTCCTCCAGAAAGAGTTACACCACGTTCACCTAATAATGTTTTATAACCCTCTTTGAATTTGATAATATTGTTATGTACCACTGCTTTTTTAGCGATACGCTGAATTGCTTCCAAAGAGGCATTTGGATTTCCAAAACGAATATTATCTTCTATACTTTCAGAAAATAAAAAAGCATTTTGAGGAATATAACCAATTGAATTCCGTAGTTCGGAGAGTTGGTACTCTTTTAAGTCTTGATTGTCAAGAGTTATAGAACCTTCTGAGGGATCATAAAGTCTTAAAATAGTATCTAACAAAGTTGATTTGCCAGAACCAATATTACCTATTATACCAAGTGTACTTCCTGAAGGAATACTTAAATTGACTTTATCTAAAGCTTTAATACCTGTTTCAGGGTATTTTAGGCTAACATCTTTAAATTCTAAATTTCCTTTAATTTTAAAACCAACCCCTTTTCCAGTTTCAATTTCAGGCTGTTCTTTCAAGAAGGCATTAATTCTTTTTTGAGAAGCTTCTGCTTGTTGAACTATGGACGTGATCCATCCTACTACAGCTACCGGCCAGGTAAGCATGTTGACATAAATAATAAACTCTGCTAAAACTCCGATCTCAATTGCCCCTTTAATATATTGGTTTCCACCCACAAAAATAACAATCAAGTTACTGCATCCAATCAATAAGATCATTAAGGGGAAAAACCAAGCCTGAACTTTAACTAAGTCCATATTTTTGTCATAACTTTCTGTGGCTAGCTCATTAAAATCATTGACAGATTGAGACTGTAGATTATAGGATTTGATCACCGCTATTCCACTAAAGTTTTCTTGGGCAAAAGAAGACATTTTTGATAGCATTTCTTGGACCAAAGTACTTTTTTGATTGATAATTCTGCTCAACTTGTAAATTGTAACCGATAAGATCGGTAAAGGCAAAACAGTGTAGAGGGTTAGTTCAGGTGCGATGCTGACCATGTATGAGATGACAATGATAAAAAGAGAAATAGTGTTGATACTGTACATAAAAGCAGGTCCTACGTACATTCTCACTTTGCCAACATCTTCGCTTATTCTATTCATCAAATCTCCTGTACGGTTGTTTTTATAAAATCGTTGCGTCAACTTTTGATAGTGCCAAAAAATCTCGTTTTTCAAATCGAATTCTACATAGCGAGAAACATTAATGATGGTTTGCCTCATTAAAAATGTCAGAAACCCTGAAACAAGGGTAGTCCCAATTATGATTAGAATATTGATTAAGAGGATTTCTTTGATTATTGCTAAATCTGAACTTTTTGATTCTAAAAAATTTTCTACGGCAGTAAGTGAATTACCAATTAAACTCGGGGCAACTAGGGAAAATATCCTTGCCACCACAGTAATTAAAAAGCCCAGAAGTAGTTTGGTGCGGTATTTTAAAAAGTATTTATTTAGGTAGCGAAGCTCTTTCATATTTTGATAAAACAAATGTAATCAAATGCAACTCTTAATAAGGATGCTTTACGAAACTTTTCTAGCACTTACGCCTTCGATTCACTTTATTGAATTATTTTTGAACCATCAAAGTTCTGCTACATGCTCACAAGACGTCACATTCGCATTAAAGTAATGCAATCTGCGTATTCTTTTTCTCACAGAGAAAACAGTAAACTCGAAGATGAATTAAAATTTTTTGAAGCCAGTGTTGCTCAATCATTCGATCTATATTTTTCTCTTTTGGGTTTGATCAAATCACTCATGGATTTCACTTCAGAACAGTTGAAGACCTATGAAGAATTAGGGTCTCAAAAAATAAAATACCAGCATCTCAAAACGTTTTCTGAAAATAAAGTCTTACAGTTAATTCAACATCACCCAATTTTAGAAAAAAAACTAAATTCTAAAAAAGCAATTAAATGGGATTTAGAATTCGTCTTTTTAAAAGAATTACTTGACAAAATCACAAGTGAAGATATGTTTGTTGATTACCAAAAAAAATCAAAGCACACATGGGATGATGATTTAAAATGGTTTGAGAAGTGTTTTAAAAATCATATTGCCACATCAGATTACTTATATGATTATTTAGAGGATCAAAATATAACCTGGATTGACGATTTACCACTTGTCAATACTTTTTTTTCAAAGATTTTGAAGCAGCTTAGATCAGATCAGGCTGAACAACTTCCATTCCCTGAATTCATAAAAAGTGGAGAAGACTTTCAATTTGGGCGAGAGCTCTTAGAAAAGACACTTTCTAATGATGAAAAATTAGAATTAGAGTTAGAGGGTAAAACACCCAATTGGGAAGCTGACCGGATTGCAATTTTAGATCGAGTGATTTTAAAAATTGCCATAACTGAATTGTTGTATTTTCCAAACATTCCCGCAAAAGTAACTTTAAATGAATATCTAGAAATTGCTAAAGATTACTCCACCCCTAATAGCAATACCTTTGTAAACGGTGTCTTAGATAAATTGGTTAGAGAATTCAAAGAAGAAAATAGAATGAACAAAAGCGGTAGAGGCTTGTTGTAACCAGTTTTTTTGTTACTTTTGAACATTCACTAAACCATAATGAATTATGAAAAAAGCTTTATTATTTAGTATTGCAGTTACAGTAATCTTTTTTACTGCTTGCCAAGAAGGCACTGCTAAAAAAGTAACCGCTACTACATCAGTAGCACCAAGCACTAATGCATCTACGGCTAAAACTTCAGGAGTTCCCGTAATGACCTTTGACAATACTTCTCATGACTTCGGAACTATCACTGAGGGAGATAAAGTAACTACTACTTTTGGATTTACCAATACTGGTGATGCTGACCTTATTATTGTAGACGCAAGAGGGAGTTGTGGCTGTACTGTTCCTCAATATCCAAAAAATACTCCAATAGCTCCTGGTGAAACAGGATCAATTGTTGTTAGTTTTGATTCTAGTAATAAACCAGGTGTGCAACAAAAATCTGTGACTCTATCAGCGAATACAGCATCAGGTAGAGAAATGTTGAGAATCAAATCAAATGTAACTCCGGATCCAGTCAAACAAAAACAACGAGACGCACAAGCAAAAGCTCGTCAACAAAATTAAATTCTTAAACCATGTCGGAAGGTCTTTCAGGTCAATTACCGTTTTTACTTTTAATGCTCGTAGTGTTTTTCTTTTTTATCATTTTGCCTCAGCAAAGAAGACAAAAAAAGGAAAAGAACTTTATGCGAGACATGAAAAAAGGGGATCGGGTTATTACTAAAAGTGGAATCCATGGAAAAATCATGGAGCTCAACGATAAAGACAATACCTGCATTGTTGAAACTTTAGCTGGGAAACTTAAAATTGAACGTTCAGCCATTTCATTGGAAATGAGTTCAAAATTGAGTGCACCACCAGTAAAAAAATAAGCCTTTTTCATCCCGCTTTCTGCGGGATGTTTTTTTTAGATTAGGATGTATAAAGTCTTTATAAAACCACTACTCTTTCTTTTTGACCCTGAATGGGTTCATCATACGGTCTTTTCGACGCTTAAAGCCATCCATAGAATTCCAG
>JAQWHT010000024.1 GCA_029249225.1 Flavobacteriaceae bacterium | reverse complement strand
AACATTAGCTTCAATTTCATATATTTCAACAGGTGTTAAAATTCCAGACTCAATACTTAACTGAGTTCGTTCTAATTCTTGTTTTGCCAGTTCAAGCTGGAATCGTTGAACTTGCTCTAACTCCCGATTGAACATTACTTGAAGATAGGCATTCGCTACAAAAAGACTAACATCATCTTTCATGTCGTCCAATTGGTACTGGCGTGCTAACAAATTTAAGTTCGCACGTGATAGTTGATTTACATTTTGACGTCCATTAAAAAGCGTTACCCCAATATTACCCCCAAAAGAAGAAAACTGAGTGGTAAGGTTTTCTATCAAACCATTCGTAATATTTTGACTTAATCCATTATTCCAAATATGCTGAGATTGAGCATTTACTCTAGGTAAAAAACTTCCCCTTGCATCATCTTTATCAATCTCTGCCGATTCTAACTCAAGTTCAGATTGTTTGATGCTGATGTTTTTTTCTAGGGCTAAAAGAACACATTCTTCTAAGGTATACTCTTTCATTTGACCTGAAACAGTAAAGACGAAAAGGAACAGGGCAGTTGGTAAAACTAGTTTAATAATTTTCATCTATTTAAGATTTTGTAATAACTTGTAATTCAGTAATTAATTTATGTTGTACGACGTTTGTGATTAACTTATCAACGTCTATTTTAGGCTTAGGTACACTCATAATGAATTTTTCAATATTCATTTTGCGGTATTTAAAAATAACTGGCCTAATTATTCTGCTCTTCAGACTCGTCATCACCCTTTTTTACTGGCTCAGTCTTATTCCAGACCTTTATTTGGTCTTCCATTGAAATACCCGATATCAATTCAACGTTGACCCCATCAGAGAGTCCAATTTCAACATCACGTCTTTCAAATTCTTGCTCTCCAACTACTACCTCTACATAAGGTTTTTCTGTTTCACGATCAAACTGCAACAACGATTCTGAAATGGCCATGATACTATCTTTTTTCTCAAGAACCAATGAGGCATTAGCACTATAGCCTGCCCGGATAAAGACAGAATCATTTAGAAATAAATCGGCCTCAATAATAAATTGAACAGCACCTTGCTCTTCATTTCCTTTTGGTGCAATAAATTTAAGTCTAGCCTCTAGAGACTGATCTTCAATAGCGCCCAAATTGACTTCTAAAGGCATTCCTACGATTAACTTACCCACCTCGGCTTCATCTACTTTTCCCTCAAAAATCATCTTTTTCATATCCGCTATTGTCGCTATAGTAGTCCCTGCATTAAAACTGTTACTTGCAATGACTTGAAACCCTTCCTCTACAGGAATCTCTAATATGGTTCCAGGAACTGTTGCTCGGATATTGGTATTGGCAGAGGCTGCACCTCCAGCAGAACCAGAACGAATTATTTCTAAATCTGAGGCTGCATTATTTACACTTTGTTTTGCCTGATCGTACTGTAGTTCAACATTTTGAAACTGTTGTTTTGAAACAATTCCCTTTTCAAAAAGATCTTTATTTCGATCAAACTCAATCTTAGCATTATTTAAAACAATTTTTGAATTTTGAAGTCTTCCTCGAGCACTATTCAAATTTTGTTCATTAGGGACAACCTTAATTTTAGCAAGTAAGTCTCCAGTTTCAACTAGATCTCCTTCTTCTACAAAAAGTCCCTCGATAATCCCTTGAATCTGCGGTTTAATTTCTACTTCATCTTCAGGTATAACCTTACCTGTAACTACCGTTTTCTTTTCAATATTGGTAATTATTGCAGTTTGAGTTTCAAACTCAATAACCGATTTGTTATTCGTTTTGATAAAATAAGCCGATGCAAATAATGCGCCTAAAACGACTGCTGCAATTCCGATGTATTTTAAAATCTTCATAGTGTGTGGGTTGTGTGTTTTATTATTCTTCTCTTAATGCGTCTATGGGTTTGATACTTACCGCTCTTTGGGCTGGAATAAGCCCTATAAGTGTTCCTAAGAACACCATGATAAATAAAGCTCCAAGGATAAAGGGTATGGGTACTGTTGGATTCGTGTAAGGGAAATCTGTAAGGTCTAAAGTTGCTGCATTTATTCCAGCAAGGACTAAAGCACCCAATATAATTCCAAGAATCCCAGCAATAAGTGTCAAAAAAACTGACTCTACAATAATTTGATTGCGAACTTCAGAAGGTGTTGCTCCCAAGGCCCGGCGCACTCCTAATTCTTTGGTACGTTCTTTAACAGAAATCAATAAAATATTACCAATTCCAATAACTCCAGCTATTATAGTAGCTATTCCAACAATTAAAGACAATAGTGTCATCCCCTTTGAAAAGCCAACAATTTTATTGAAAACTTCTCCTAAGTTAAATCCTCCAAATGCACGTTCATCATCAGGTGAAACACGATGGATTCGTTTTAATACCGTTTTAATATCCTTTTCTGCTACGACAACGTCAGCGTCATCATAAGCCGCAATGGTAAACCACTGTACTGAGTCTCCCGAATTATAAATCTGTTTATAAGTCTCGAAAGGTATATAAATGTCTCCATCACTCTCAAAGCCACCACCTGGAATAAACTTATGGACTCCAATAACCTGAAAATAAATATTATCAATTTTAATATACTGCCCAATAGGATTTTCATTTTTCTCAAATAACTCAGCTTGAGTACGCTCACCTATCACACAAACTTTTCTCTTATTTTTGATGTCTTCCTCATTTATAAAGCGTCCTCCGTCATATATTTTCTTAGTGGCAATTTTAGTGTATTCAGGAAAGTCACCATACACATTATAATTACTTGACTTACTTTTGTGGACAACAAGTGGAACAGCACCACCAAAAACACCTCTTACATTTCTTGGTGCTATAAACTCAATTTCAGGAACTCTTTTTTTTAGGTATTCTATATCCGAAAGCTTTAACTCTATACTCCTTCCTATTTTGAATCCATCATAAGGTATACTGGTTCGTTGCGCCCAGACAAACATTGAATTCATAGCTATGTTTTCAAATTGTCTTTCAAAACCGTTATCTAAGCCTTTTGCTGCCCCCGATAAAGCGATGTATATAAAAATTCCCCACAAAACACCAATAACCGTAATTACGGTTCTGGTTTTGTTTTTGGAAATTGAACCAAAAATTTCTTGCCAAGTATCGCGGTCAAAAAGTACTTTTAAACTATTCATCTCTCAGGGCTACTATAGGTTTAATTCTGGAGGCTCTTTTGGCTGGAATGTATCCTGCAATTGCTCCAAAAATGATCAAAACAATAGTTGCAGAAAAAGCTGTTCCAAAATCGATGAAAGGGTTCTTAATGAAATAATCTTCTAATCTTAAACCCACATTTTTTAGAACTACAATTCCTGAAAATAATCCAAAATAACCTGAAAGTGTAGTGATAAAGACCGACTCCTGTAAAATCATCTCAATCACAGAACGAGGTGTGGCTCCCAAAGCTTTACGAATTCCTAACTCTTTAGTCCTTTCTTTAACAACAAATACCATGATATTAGATATTCCTATGATCCCTGCAATCAAAGTACCCAATCCTACAAAACTCACAATAAGTTGAAGAACGACTGCAAATTGCTGAGTTTGTTTAAGATTATCAGTTTGATTCCTGAAAAAAATTCCGTTGGGATCACTAGGATCTATTGACTTTTTATCTTTAAAATATTTTTTAAGTGAACTTTCAAAAGCCATTGCACCAGGGTGACCTAACTCCTTTGGGAAAGTAACAATAATTTCTCCAACTTTATCATTACTTTTTTCAATCAATTGACGGGTCGTAAAGGGAATGTATATAAAACGCTCCTCATTGTCTCCTCCATCATCTTGGAAAACCCCAATGACTTTAAATACAGTTGACCCTATGTCAATATACTTTCCTCTAGGGTCTTCAGTTTTAAAAAGATCTTTAGCTACCAAACGACCAATAACGGCATGCTTAGTTTTACTTTTCAGGTCTGTTTGATTAATATAGCGACCTTTCATCAAAATTGTTTTTTCAATAAATTGATAACCAGGAGCAACCGCACGAGTAGTATAGCTATTACTTTGACTCTTATAGCGTGTCAGTGCACTTCTGGTGATCCTTGGAGTAACATGCTCTGTAAACATGGGGAAATTCAGCTTAATATCCTCCAGATCTTCATTTTCAAAATCAATTCTTCTGTTTGCTTTAAACCCTTTGTAAGGGAGCGATGTTTTGCCCGGAAAGATATAAATAGCATTGCTTGCGTCATCTAAAAAAAACTCCTGAAAAGTGTTTTTCAATCCATTGCCCAAGCCGAAAAGAATTATAAATATAAAAATACCTAAGGCCACAGTAAACCCTGATAAAAACGTTCTAAGCTTATTTTTACCAATCGTTTCAAATATTTCTCTCCAACGATCTTTATTGAACATTTTCTGAGGCTAAAACTTGATCTACTTTTTCATCTTTGATGATTATTCCGTCCTTAAGTTGTACTACACGTTTACACATTTGTGCAATATCTGGCTCGTGTGTGACTACAAGTATTGTTTTACCTTCATCGTTAATCTTTTGTATTAAATCCATGACTTCATAGGAAGTTTTGGTATCTAACGCTCCAGTAGGTTCATCTGCAAGCAAAACTTTGGGTCTTGATGCCATTGCTCGTGCAATTGCTACTCGCTGTTTTTGACCTCCTGATAGTTCACTTGGCAAATGGGTAGCCCAATCTTTCAATCCGACACGTTCTAAATAATCCAAGGCAAGGGACTGTCGTTCTTTTCTTTGTATACCCTGATAGTACAATGGTAGTGCAACGTTTTCAAGTGCAGATTTATAATTTATTAAATTGAATGATTGAAATACAAAGCCCAAAAACTTATTTCGGTATTTGGCTGCTTTGGTCTCATTCAAATTTTTAATGGGTACTTCATCTAGAATATATTCTCCTTCATCAGCCCCGTCTAACATTCCCAAAATATTAAGTAATGTAGATTTTCCAGATCCAGAGGAGCCCATTATAGCGACTAGTTCGCCTTCCTCAACTTCGAAATTAATCCCTTTTAAAACGTGCAAAGAAGAGGAGCCCATCTTATATGATTTGTGAAGGTTTTTTATTTGAATCATTTGAAAAATGGCTTAAAAGTTGAACAAAATTACAATTTTTAAATTGTTCTCTCTCCACTTAGACTTTAAGATTTAAATTTTGTTACATCAAAAAGTAATTATTTTTTTAAAATCCGAAAAACTTTCCAACCTACAAGTCCAACGAGTATATAAGGAATTGCCATTAGATAGATAATTCCATTATTGATACCCTTCGCAGTAGCTTGCCCCTCCTCGGATTGGAGAACTGCACGGCACATGGAGCATTGGGAATAAGCAAAGTCAATATTCAAAAAAAAGAACCCAAAGAATAGCATTCCAAATATGATTGATTGTCTATACATAGTATGGAGAGATCATAAGATAAACAACTACTCCAGTTACAGCAATATACATCCATATTGGAAAGGTATACCGTGCAATTTTTTTGTGGTCGTAAAACAAATCTGAAATTGCTCTTACATAAGTTATAAGCACTAATGGAATAATTCCGATTGAGAGCAGTATATGACTAATTAAAATAAAGTAGTAGACATACCTAATGGATCCCTGCCCTCCATAAGGAGTAGGATCAGAAGTCATATGATAAGCTACGTACATGACTAGAAAGATTACAGAAAGTGCTATTGCTGTCTTCATTAGCAACTCATGCAACGTAATATTTTTTCTTCTAATTGCTAAATAGGCAAGAAACAACACTACTGCAGTTAATCCATTTATTGCAGCATATATTGGAGGAAGAAAATTTAAGGGTGCAACGTTGGGGATACGAATCATAAATAAAATTGCAACCACAACAGGTATCAAAATTGAAACTGCCCATATCCACACTTTATATTTCTTAACATAATTTACTTTAGTGCTGGTCATTATTTTATTCTTTTAAAAGTTTTTCAATATCCTCCATGAGTAATTCCACTTCTTGAACGGGAACATCTTCTTGATCTATTCCCATATAGTACACTAAGGGATTATCAAATCGATCTGTTCTAGAACGGATGTATCCATTTTTATCTATCAATGCAAAATAACCTTGATGTTCAAAACCGCCCTCTACTCTGGGATTTACTGATGCAAAGATATTAAAACCCTGATTAGCAAGTTCATATACCTTTTTTTTATCACCTGTTAAAAAATGCCAATTTTGTGAGAAGACATCATAACCCTCAGCGTATTCTTTTAATACTGAAGGAGTGTCTTGTTCTGGATCTATGGTAAATGAAGCAATCCCAAAGTCGGTTCTAGAACCAAAACGTGTTTCAATCTGCTTCATGTTTTTGTTCATGATAGGACAAATGCTCGGGCAGGAGGTAAAGAAAAATTCTGCCACATAGACTTTTCCTTTAAAATCTTCATTGGAAATAAATAAGCTGTCTTGGTTTAAAAAAGTAAATTCTGGAACACTTTTGGCCTCCCCATTGAGAGTAATGTACTGTAAGGGCTGTCCTGATTTAGATCTCCCGTCTTCAACAATAGTATCACTGCTGATACGATTGATTATTTTTGGAACAAACAGTATTCCAAAAATAAGGACAACCAAAAAAAGACCCACGTTTTTAAACTTATCCATGCTTCTTATTTTTTTCTATCCGTATTGTAAATTTTTAATGCGAGTCGGTATTCTGCTAGAATTACTTTTACATCATCTATCATCTTTTTGTTGATTTGTGCAACGGACCGCGCATCAAATCCGTAAAGGGTTCCTTGATCCTCATCATCATTTCTCCCTCTTAGGCTTCCATCTTTATCGATGATAAAAACAAATGGAGTACTTCCTGCATCATTTAGCTGAAGTGGTGTATTAAGTGAATTAAAGTGGATTTGCATGGTTTCCTTGGAAACAGGCACAAAATTCCATTTTGATAAATCAGTACCCACCCCTTCTTTCAATGAAACTTTAAGCATCTCTACTTCTTTTAAAAATTCTTTGTTGACTAAGAAAACAAATTGAAAGTCCTCAAATTCATAAAAACGCTTATAAATTTTTTCATTCAGATTGAGGGCTTCAGCCTTTTTTTCCTCTAAGCTACCACCCCAATAACCAAGTATGGTAATTTTATCTTTAAATTGTAAAGTATTTAGAGAATCAATTTTATTTATCTCAATGAGTCCAGAGCTGAGTACGGGGAGTTTTGCAAAATTATTTTTCCCTGAAGCAAAAAAAAGATAAACTAAAAGTGGGAATATGAATAAAATTCCTAAAACAATCTTCTTATTTATATCGCTCTTTTTCATTAAAAAAAGCGGTGTTATACCGCTTGTTTTATTAGTGAGTTGGTTATCAGAAATTCCAGACTACAAAGCCTGAATCCATAACATCAAATATATAATCAGCCTCAATCAAAAGGATGAAAGCTAAGTAAGGTATTAGAATAAGTAAAGGAAGAACAATAGAGTTCTTCAAACCGCTTTTTTCGTCACGGATGTGCATGAAATCCCAAGCAATATAATACGCCTTAACAATTGTTAGGATAATAAAAATCCAATTCAAAATTTTCATTTTCAAGAAAGATCCCATTAAAATTTCAGGTTTTATGATTCCCAATGCAACCTCTATGGTGGTTACGATCGATAAAAAAATTAATACCCCCCAAATTTTTTGTTGATTTGATTTGAACTTTAAAAGTCCTCTAAATATTACAAGCTTATGTCCTTCTGAAGCCATTTTTTAAATTTTATATGATTATACGAGATAGAAAAAGGTGAATACGAATACCCAAACTAAATCGACAAAGTGCCAATAAAGCCCAACTTTCTCAACCATTTCATAATGTCCTCTTTTCTCATAAGTGCCAAGAATGACATTAAAAAAGACAATAATATTAATTACCACCCCCGACAACACGTGAAATCCGTGGAAACCTGTAATAAAGAAAAAGAAATCAGCAAATAGACGGTTTCCATATTCGTTATGAATAAGGTTTGCTCCTTCAACTACACCAACTGCTTCGTTTAGTTTCCCTTTTGACTCTGCTCTTGAGAGAACTGTTTTTTGCCCCTTTTCGTCAAGCTCTTGGGTTCGAATAACTAAATTCTCATCTGCTAAAAATCCTTTTTTAACCTCGTCCAATGAAACTGTAGGTAGAGAGTTTTCAGCTGTATACCATATGCCATTACTAGATTCGTGGGTTGTTCTATCTGTCTGAACTCCTATAGCAAACTCTTGGATAGCAGCACGTTTTCCTGTAGAGGAATCAACAAACTGAAGAATCTGTCCTCCTCGTGTTTCTAATGCCCCATATTCTCCTTTGATGAAATTTTTCCATTCCCAAGCTTGAGATCCAACAAAAATTGCTCCCCCGATTATGGTGAGTAGCATATAGAATGTCACCTTTGATTTCTGCATATGATGCCCTGCATCTACTGCAAGCACCATAGTAACTGATGAAAAAATCAATATAAAAGTCATTAGTGCTACGTAATACATCGGAGCATCTATACCATGTAAAAAAGGAAAGTGAGTAAAAACTTCATCCGCGATTGGCCATGAGTTGATGTTTTTAAATCTAGAGAAACCGTAAGAAACTAAAAATCCAGTAAATGTTAAAGCATCAGATACAATGAAAAACCACATCATCATTTTACCATAGCTCGCGTTGAGGGGTTTATTTCCTCCTCCCCAAACTTCTTCGTTTTCAGCAGCTGCGTTGGCTGTTACTTCCATATTTTTATGTTAAATTCTGTACAAATTTATTAATTTTTAACCGTAGAATGAAACGAATAAAAATAAATATAACCAAAGAATATCGAGAAAGTGCCAAAATGTGACTGCTAGCTCAAAACCGAGCGTATTTCCCTCTAAATATTTTTTATTAAAAGTATTGTATATAACGTATAAAACAACAATGATACCCGCGCTTAGGTGAGCCAAATGCAAAAGAACAAGTACGTATAAATAAGAAGTTGTTATTGAACTTTCGGCACCAGTAAAATAATACCCTTGTTTAATAATTTCTCCAAATCCTTGAAACTGAAAATAGATAAAGGTTAAGGCTAAAATTAAAGTAGTGAAGAGTAGTGATTGCGCTCTTTTAATTAGCGAATTCTTTATGTTTTTTAGAGCTAAATAAAAAGTAGCGCTACTTAAAAGTAATAAGAAGGTACTGATTGTAAATGCAAAAGGCAAGTCGATTTGCTCAATCCAGTCTGAGCGTGAACTGCTGACAACATATGCACTGGTAAGACCTGCAAAGGTCATACTCATGCTGATCATGCCGAACCAAAGCATCATTTTTTTTGCTCGGTTATTTTTTATGATTAAAGAGTCGTTGGTGTTCATTGTAATAAAAATTTGTCAATTACATATATCAGTTGAATTCCAGTAATGTAGAATATACTCGCTTTGATTAAAAACTGGGCAGCTTTTGAAGTCTTTATATACATTAACTGAATCCCAGCATAAAGAAAAAAGATCCCTAAAAGTATTACTAAAACTGTTGCTGGTAGAGTCAAATAGAGTTGTCCAGTGTAATGAAATGCGGGTATTAAAGAAATTAAAACAGTCCAAAAACTATAGAATACTATCTGAAATGCCGTTATCTGATCTGGCTTTCCGGAAGGCAACATTTTGAACCCTGCATTTTCATATTGCTCGTGCATTACCCAACCTATGGCCCAAAAGTGTGGAAACTGCCAAAAAAATTGAATCATAAACAATACCCCTGGTTCAATTCCAAATTCATTTGTTGCAGCTACCCATCCCAACATGAAAGGTATAGCACCAGGAAAAGCACCAACGAAAACGGAAAGGGATGTTTTTTGTTTTAAGGGTGTATAAAAACATGTATAAAGGAAAATAGATAAACTTGCAAAAAATGCTGTTTTGAGATTGATAACATAAAGTGCTGCGATACCAATAAGCGTTAAAATTACTCCTGCAAAGAGAGCTGTATTGGGCAGTACCCTTCCTGTGGGAAGTGGTCTGTTCTTAGTACGTTCCATTAGTTTATCCAAATCTTTTTCAAATACCTGGTTAAAAACATTTGAGGCGCCTACCATAGCATATCCACCAACACTAAGTAATACAAGTGTTGTATAGTTTACCGTATCTACTGCCAAAAAATATCCCGCTATTGATGATATAACAACTGTGACCGACAATCTAAACTTGGTCAGTTCAGAAAAATCGGTTAAGCTTAGGCCTGTATTTGAAAGCAAAGTAGTTTTATTTTGGCTCATCTCTCAGCATCTTCAACGGGCAAATATAGTTGAGAATTGGCCAACGTCCAATCTATTTTATGTTTATTAAAAACTAAAATCAATCAAAGTGTAATTTATCTATTATTGAAGTCTAAAGGTAATTGGGATACTAAAAGGAACCCGTACAGGTCTTCCTCTCTGCTTTCCAGGAATCATTTGAGGAAGTAATGAAATAATTCTCTTAGCCTCTTTTTCCAAGTTTTTATCCGGTCCTCTCATTTTGATATCTATAATACTTCCATCTTTGGCAATGATGAAATTTACATATACTCGGCCCTGAATACCCATTTCCTGAGCAACTTCAGGATAACGGAAATTTTTCAGAATATGTTTATTGATTTTTTCTTGAAAACAATTCCTTAACTCACTTTTATTCTCTTTTTCATAACCGGGAAAAATCGGAACGTCTTCTATAACGGCGAAAGGGACATCAACATCATCAAATTCTTCTTCAATTTCAACTTCCTCTACCTCAACTATCTCATCTTTATAAATTTCTGTAGACTCGATAATAGTTTCTTCAACTTCCTCTTCATCTTTTACAACTTCAATTTCTGTTGGCGCTTGAACAGGTGGCGGTGGTGGTGGTGGAGTTTTAATCTGTTCTGTAATTGGTATTTCCTCGTTATCTTCATCTTGCACATCAAGAGATTGATAGTCAAAGAAATCTTTCTCATAGCTTTTCCATTCAATTGCGCGCCATGAAATAAATAATATCAGGCATAAACCAATTACAAAATACAGTGAAGAGTTTTTTCGTAAGTCAACTTTAGGGTCATTTTTTATTTGCATGGCTCTGGGGTTTGGGTTCACTTAAAAGTCTCAAAAACAATGCCATATCCAAAATTGGAAAACAAAAAACCCATCAAAAATGATGGGTTAAGATAATAATTGTAATAAGTATACTATTGTAATCTAAAGGTAATTGGAATACTGAACGGTACACGAACTGCACGACCTCTTTGTTTACCTGGTGTCATGTTGGGTAACTTTGAAATGATTCGCTGTGCTTCTTTCTCAAGATTTTTGTCAGGACCACGCATTCTTATGTTTGATATACTCCCGTCTTTAGAGATAATAAAGTTGACATAAACTCGACCTTGGATTCCCATTTCCTGTGCTATTTCGGGATATCTAAAATTTTTACGTATGTGTTTATTCATTTGTTCTTGAAAGCAATTTCTACGTTCTGACTTAGAAACTTTTTCACACCCGGGAAAAATCGGTACATCTTCAATGACAGCAAAAGGAACGTCGACATCATCGAACTCTTCTTCAATTTCTACTTCCTCTACTTCAATGATTTCATCCTCATCGGTTTCAGTAGATTCAATTACAGTCTCTTCAACTTCTTCCTCATCTTCAACAACTTCTATCACTTCGGGAGCTGGTGGTGGTGGGGGAGGAGGAGGCGGTGGAGTTTTAATCTGTTCCGTAATAGGAATTTCTTCGTCATCCTCATCTTCAACATTGAGGGCTTCGTAGCCGTATAGACTTTTATCGTATGTTTTCCACTCTATAGCCTGCCATGATATAAGCAGAATCAAAGACAAACCGATGACAAAGTAAAGACTGCTATTTTTACTTAAATCAACTTTTTCATTTTTTTTGGGTTGCATAATAAACCAATATTTAGATAGCTAAACTAAAAAAAAAACTAAAATAAACAACTTATTCTTGAACAGAATAATTAAAAAAACCTCTTAAAATCAACCATGCGCCAAGCACTCCTAATGAATTAGCTATAAGATCTGTAAAATCGAAATCGCGCTGAAAAATAGGGATTACCTGAAAAAGCTCTAGCGTATATCCTAGTATAAGTGAACATATCACTGATTTTCTTAACGCATTCTGTTTTGTGTAAAATGCAAAAAGATAGACCACAGTCATTCCAAAATAACAGATAAAGTGCTGCACAAGATCACCTCTAATAAACATAAGCGTCCAAGGTTCTAAATCAGGAGAGTTGGGTTTTAGGCTAAGAAGAATTACAATTAAAGTTGCATAAAAGGCTGCGCCTTTAAAAAAAAAATTAGCCTGTAATAAGCGATGTGTAAGCTTCTGCATCAAGAAGATTTTCAATATCAGCAGAATTGCTGAGTTTAATTTTGATCATCCAGCCAGATCCATAGGCATCCTCGTTTACAGTTTCAGGGGCATCTTCTAAAAGCTCGTTAAAAGCAATTATAGTTCCTGAAAGTGGCATAAACAAATCAGAAACTGTTTTCACTGCCTCTACGGTTCCAAATACCGCTTCTGACTCCAATGTTTCGTCTAAAGTTTCAACTTCGACATAAACAATGTCTCCGAGTTCTCCTTGGGCAAAATCAGTGATTCCTATGGTAGCCTCATCGCCTTCAACCTTGATCCATTCGTGATCTTTGGTGTATTTTAAATCTATAGGTACGTTCATCAAATAGTATATTAAACAACAAAAGTAAGAGAAATCTCGAATTGATAATAACTTTAGTTTCCAAAGTTATAACGTACAGTAAAACCTGAACGAATACTAGTCTGGGGAAATGCAGTAGATATCGCAAATTCAGAAAAATTGTGATCGTAAAAGAAAAGTGCAGTCAAGTTTTTAGACAGATTATAGTCCGCATTAACCTTGATTGCTAATATCCGCTGTCCTGCAGTAACTTGATTATTGTCATATTCTAAATTTCTCAATACGGTAACATTATCCCTGTAAGATACATCAGCTCTGATATTCAAATCTCCTTTTAATATCACTCTTTTCCCTCCAAAATTTGTTCTAAAACGGACGTCCTTGAGCCTGTAACCTAGCCCTGCCACATATTCATCCCCGCTTGACTCTGTAATTAGACTGTTATCCAGACTCAATGAAATTGCTCGTTCTTTTCGAAGTTCTGCAACGAGCTTTAAGGAATTTTTCATTTCCATATCCAGGCGGATCAAAGGGTTAAATTGTTCAACCAAATTTACATTGGAATACAGTTTTTCAGAAATAACGTTCCCCAATTTATCAATCGCTTCTGGTTGCTCGGGATTAAAATCAAAATTCGTCTGAAAATTTGTCATCGTATAACTCGCTCTATAGGCATGGTTGATTGATAATCTTGAGAAAATTTTTGAGACTGATTTAATTTCAGTGAGTCCTGTGAATTTCAAATTCCAATTAGGCAAAGGTGTTCCCTGCATAGGATTCAAGTCAACCCGGCTAGGACTTACTCCTGTATAAGCAGCAAGGAAAGAATGCAACAGTACTTCTTGTTGATTCTTCCCGTATCCTTTTGGGAAACCGTCTTGATTAGCTCCCAAACCATCGAAAGAGGTATCTTGAACTAAACGCTCTGCTATTTGTTGGCGATAAGCACGGAAATTTTCAAAATTACTGCTTTCAGCACCTCGGGAAGGATTGAATGCTGTTTTTAGTAAAATTGTTGAAATCCCAAAATTCCCAAAAACATTTGAGTTTCTGGGAATATAAGTCTGGTCCGTTACATTAAAGTTTTCCAATCGGCTTTCCATATAATCTCGATCTGCATTAAAATCAACAATTAATCCTTTCATGGGTATCAATTGTGCGGTCGCTTTAAATTTACTCGTATGCATTTGAGAAAACGATTGATTGAAATTCGGAAATCCAGTAAGCCAACCCTGTCGAGCTGCTTCATAACGAATATCTGCCTGACTTCCTAAGGTATATCCAAGGGTAGGTTTAAATCCTCCAGCAAAACCAACTGATGGCAAATACCCTGGGAGAACAGATCCATTATTTTCATTGTAACTGGCTTGAACTCGTTTTACTAAAGTCATGGCATCCACCAATTTTGTGAGTCCTTTTTTCAAAATAGAGTTTCTCTTTTTTGAAAGCGTATCGTTGGCTTTTCGTATTGCTTGAACACGTGCATTAAATCTGTTATTTGATTTAGATTCTAGCCCCAATGCAGAATATAATTTAGAAAAAGAAAATGCAGTAGTAAGTGTTTTAGAATTATTATTCTGAATAGTATTGACAATCCCAAGAGGGATTCCGTCGTCACTCTTCACTAAAGAAAGTGCTTCTGAGCCTCGTTGCCAATTAAAGTTACCCGTATAATTATAAGTTGCATCAACAAAACTAAGGAACGGGACATATTGAAAGGGCAACTTATAATTAAGTGAGAAAGTTTGTAAGTGATTGTTTGGTTCTCCAACATTAAAAATTCCTTGCCAAAGTGCATTGTTTTCTGGCTGAAGCGGATTCATCATTCCAGATTCTGCAAGACTATTTTGACGGATAATGCTACTCGTAGACGCGTTAAAGTTTAATCGTAACGAACGCGAAAAATTATGACTTAAAGCATAATTGTAGTCGAATAAAAAATTACGCTGCTGTAAATTGGGCAAGCTTCGCTGTAAAGAAGCGTCAACCCCTTCGAGATAAACCTGTCTAAACTTTTGATTGTTCAATATTCGATTCATGTTTGCAGATGCCTGCAGTGAGCTGGGCAATAAATTAAAATTCAGTTGCTGCAGCCATTGCCAATATTTTTTTCGATTAAAAAACTCTACTTTTTTAAAAGGCTCAATGGGTTTAGAAGAAAAAGAGTGACCATAATTTGTGCCTAGCAACAAATTAAACTCTTCCTGCATTTCAATTTCATAATCACGGTGTTTCAATTCGTTATAGGCATAAGAAAAATCAAAGTTTTCAGGACTGTAAAAACGACGTGTTCCTCCCCCACTGCTGTTCTTACGAATCCCTATCAGGCTAACACTTTTTCTTTTGGTATAATCTATCGATTGATTCTTTATAGAATCTCGTTGCAAAACTCGCTCTGCAGTATCCAGTCGGTCTTGAAGTTTGATGTCCTGATAAAACGGATCATATTCTGGAGTAATCAGAGTCTCTCCAACTGCAAAACTCAAAGGTATTTGGAGTCCCCATTTTTGTGGAGTAAGTTGTCCAATATTAACATTTGAAATCACATCATACTGCAATAATTCTTCTCTAGTTCTTTCGTTAGGTGACATGTCTATACTTCCAAAACCAACACTGGAATAACGTCCTGTTGCTGAAAAGTTTGCCAGATCAGCAATATTGGCATCCATGGCCCCAATGGCAGCCCATCCGTCTTGACTGTCTATCCCCGAAATTCGTAATTCATTAAACCAAACCTCTCCACAAAGCACGTCTCCCAATTGAGTTGAAGGGTTTTTAACACCGATCATTAATGTTTTGATACTCCCTAGTGAAGGATTTCCTCGTATGGCAAACTTGTATTTTTTTTGTCCTGGCAGTTCGCTTATTGGTGAAAATTCGTTAATGGAATTAAGCTCCTCATCAAAGTACAAAGTTTCACCTAAACCTAATTTTTGTAAAGCCATTGCTTTTAATTTTGCAAGCAAATCTATTGGGACCTCTATGGAGTTTGAGTCAGGATTCCAAACCTCTTCAGCACTGTACTGATTTGATTCATTACCGCTGTAAGAAGTAGGCTTAAGTGGGATTTCGATTTGATAAAAATTATCTTGATAGTCGGACCCGAGCCTTACAAAAGCTACTAATCGTTTGTCAAATTCATCTTCAGTACCCTCTCCTGGCAACAGCTCCTGACCCGGAAGTGATTCGGCATGTAAAAACATTCTCAATTTACTGTACTGCCTCATGTCTATATTCAACCCTTTAAATATTCCACGTGAATCAGATGGTTGAAGGTCACAAACCCTAAAAGATAGGGACTGTTCGTTTTGGCGTATAATGGAATTATTATTGTTTATCTGCTCTCTTTGAATTTCAGGAGGAAGAACATAATTTATCGGAATTCTATTTTCATTTTCTAAAATATTTACTGTGCTTATATCTACTGTGGTATTGTTATTCACTAACACCTCTTCATTCAAAGGCTTATTATATCTCCTCCAATCTCCTCGAACCAAATCTAAAGTACCAAAACGAAAGACCACTTTATCCTCAAATCCTGTGAGCAGCATTCGCATAAAACGGATGGATCGAAGATCATCAATTGCATTTATAGCATCAAAATATGTGTCAAATGAGGTGTTTTCGTAATACGATTTTTGAATAGGGACTTTAAACTGTATCCATCTAGTGGTGAACTCGTCTCCATTTGGCGCATTGACTTGAATATTTTCTCTAACATCTGTTACAAAGGGATGATTCCCAACTTGCATGTTTTTATTAATAGGTACACGATATTCAAAATAGCTGTCGATGGTATTCATGCTCTGATCCCGATTGATGTCTTCTGTATCTGGCTCAGTAGTATTTCCTCTATCTGTGTCACTAAAGGCAATAGGTGTGTTATTTTCAAATCCATTATATCGCTTATATCGATCTAAAATTCCTCCTTCTGCTTGTAAAAAATATTGATAATTGTCTCCTGCTGGATCCTCTGGAGGCCCATTGGTGAAAATTTCACCCTCCTGTTGATCAGACAAACCATCTAAACCAACATCTTGTAATAGTCGATCTTCCTCCACAGCATTAAAAGCATATACCAAAGATTGATTTGCTGGAACCTTACCCCATACTGTTTCGTATGTTGGGGTTTGTTCACTTGTACTAGGAAGTCCATTTTCAAATTGTTTTCGTCCATCTCTAAGAATATCCTCTGAAATATTCCCCAAGTGAAAAACTAATTCTCCTAAATCGTCTGAGGTTGATTCATTTTCTGAAAAAGTATCCAGTAGCCAAAATTCAATAAATTCTACATTTGACTGCTCAAAGTTAGTTGCATTTAGAGCTCTACTAATCCCTGCCCACTTTTCTTTATTATTTGATGTGTAAAAACTTTTGGGAGCGTTATTGTAAGGGCCTCTTTCGTCTGGGTAATAGGCTAAGTCAAAAGTGGGTAATGTTCTTGGGGTACCTTGAACAAGGTCTTGTTCTGGAAATAGTTCATCTATAAATATACGACGTGTTTCATTCAGAGAAATATCATTGTTGTTTATCCCATCTGGTTGTCTTGAATAAAAGACTTGATCAATTGAGTACCATGCTAACTTTGATCGACCAAATCCACTTTCAAGCCCTTCTTTTTTTGCACCAGGAACAGCATTAATGGGTACACTCGAAAGATTCCAAGCAGTAAATCCTTTGATGTCAATATTTGTTTGAGCTCCCTCGAAATCATCAATATAAACATTGGTCTCACCGTTGAGTTGAGTATTTCTGGGGTCGTTGGCAACTAAATTGGCAACCTCCCCTCTAAATGAAAGTTGAGAAGGAATATTCGTTTTAATAGTGGGCCATTTGTTAACTATACGAGTTAAAAATGGAATTTCAGTTGAAAAATTTGTATTGAATCCCATCATGGTGTTATTTACCGGTTCGGTCCCGTAATTGGCTTTTTGGGTCAATGGATTCTCGCTAAGGTTGATAAGGGTTCCACCCAAGTTAATTTTATCTGATATTCGATGGTTGACATTAAAACCTGAAAAACGTTTGTTTTGTTGATTGAAAAAAGAGTTGTTTTCTACAGAGATATCAATTGGAATATTTGATGCCTTCAGCCCTTCATCAAGAATTTTTACACGACCAATTTCATAATTGACAATATAATCCAAACCTTCCCGTAAAACCCTTCCTCCAGCTGTAACACGTACAGACCCTCTAGGCACATTAAATGCTCCGATTTTGATACCATCTCCCCCTTCAGACTTGTAGCGGCCTTTGAGTTGGAATTTATTTTTCTCCGTATACTCTAATGCGGCGGCCTTAGTAAGGCTATACATTTCTCGAAAAACATAACGCTTTTGATTTTGATTGTAGCTGTTTTCTTCTGAATAAGATTCCTTGGCAGAATCTGGATTATCTAAAAGGTCAAATAAAAACTCACCAAAGGGCTCTACTTTTGGGAAAATAATCCTTCCATAACGAGGGTCTACCGTAATACCAGGGATATAATCAAAAAATCCATCTCCATTAGGAATCAAATCTTGGTATGCATTTAGGCGATCCAATTCCATCGTGTTCAACAACACTTCGTTATCTAATGTTTCTGGCCAAATGGAAGCATCTACCGGGGTCATATAATTAATTGGTGAAGGATCGGTATAAAGTATACTAAGCCTAAAGTCTTCTTCAGATAACTGGAAAGCCCCGGTGTTGTAAATATTTTTCATCATCAAATCCCACACAGGTTGACGAACATCGGTAACACTACTCTTTAACATTTTAACTATTAGATTGTTTGTTTGAACCACCGGATTCTGAGTATTCTGTTGAGTTGCATCTGCAGATTGAATAAGAGAGGTTCCAGGTATATCTCCATTGGCAAATTCTCCAACTTGATAAATTTTTCCTTGAAAGCTGTATTGATACGCAATTCCTAGAATTTCATCATTACTCAATCTTTGACTCAAAGAAATGTATCCTAACTGTGGATGGAAAGAATATTCTTGTGCGTTTAATTTTCGTGCACTCTCTAGAATTGCATAATCATAGCCTTCACTTACACGAGTGGCTCCAAAACCATTTTTTACTGTTGCAATATCTCGAATTTCATTTGTCAAAATTCCATCTATTCCAATTTCATCCGGATCTAGTCGATTTACGTCATTCCCTGGAGGATAATTTTTATCCGCTACATTAATAAAGTTCGCAATTTGGCTTGCAAGGCTGGTTCTTTCAGGATCAGCTTCTCCCAAATCTTGTAACGCAACAATATTACGAACGTTTTGAGTTTGATATCCACGGTTCGTTACCCACACTTCAATTCTGGTTATCTGAACAGGGGAATTGATATAGGGGTAGGTTTCTAAAAATTTATCATAATTATTTCTGAAATAGTGGCTAATAAAGTAATGACGATCCTCTTCATAGTCCAAGGAGTATAGATCAAATTCTTGTAATTTTCCACCACCTTGAGTAGTTATGTTTTGCGATTGGGAACGTTGCTCAGAAAATACCCCTGAAAGGGTCGTATTACCAAATTTTAAATCAGCTCGAACACCAAACAAACTTTGAGCTCCTTGAATCAGATTACTGTTGATGGGCATACTGATATTTCCGATATCAATATTCTGTAAAATGGCATCTTCGGTTACCCTGCCATTTAAATACTCTGAAACGCGGTTTCCAGCGGCAAGAGGATTTTTTGCTATCTCATTTGCATCTTGTTTTAAGCTTTCGATCCTTTGCTTGGCTTGAGTTAGAGTTCTTTTCCCTTCATCCACCATTCCTTTAACCTCGTCCACTTGTTGTTTCACCTGATTGATTTGTCCTTTCACCTGAGAGACAGTACTTTGAACTTGATCAATTCTTCCCTGTATATCTTGTATTTTGGATCCTAATTCGCCAGGAATCATGCCTGGCACAATCTCCTGAAGTTCAGAAATTTGAGGTGGGTTAAACTGAATTTTTACTAAATTCTGAAAATCAAATGTAGATTCTGTGTCGTAATTAGCTGTGATTTGGAGTCGTTCTCCTATTTTTCCTAATAGGCTTAAACTGATCCGTTGATCAAACTCAAAGCCTGGAGAACGCCTGTTGATTACTGAGGCAACAGGATTGTCATTTCTCTGATACCGATACCCTAAATCAATTCCAATGGATCCTTGTGGTGATATATCTATTGCATTACTCCCAAAAATAGATTCGAAAAACTTGTTGTTAACGTACAATTCTGGGAGTAAGTTTTTTTGAGTTTCTTCTACATTGGCACCCCTTCCACTTAACGCCTGTACTTTTTCTTGAAAATAAATTTTCATTTTTTCTTTGAGTATTAAAGCTTCATACTCTTTTACTGAAAGTACTAGGGGCACACTTATCGGATAGCCTCCAATTTCCTGAGAAAATATATAGCGATTTGTGGAAGGGTCGTAGGTGTATTGACTAACCAAACTACTAGGCTCACGGAGCTCTAAAGTGCCAAGATCCGCGTTCTCCTGTGCCAAGACTAACCCACAACCAATGATCATCCAAATAAGAAACTGGACAAAGTGTTGAAATAAGTTATTTTCTAGTTTTAGAGTTCTCTCAAACAAAGGGTTTTACAATTTATTCAAAGCTGCTTTGATAAGTCCTTCTACTGAACTATCTGGACTGCTCTGAATGACGTTATCAATTACTTTCTCAGACTGTTTTCTTGAATAACCAAGAACCTCTAAGGCTGATAACGCTTCTTCTTTGATAGTATTGTTTGATAATGCTTGAATTTCTCCACCATCAAAGAGATTCATCATTTTGTCCTTTAATTCAATTAACACTCTTTGAGCTGTTTTTAATCCAATTCCTTTGACCGATTTTATGGTTGCCAAATCTTCTGAAATTATTGCTCGTTGAATTTGCTGAGGCTCTAATGAAGAGAGCATTGTCCTGGCAGTACTTGCTCCTATACCTGATACAGAGATTAATTGCTGAAAAACGGCCCTCTCATTGATTGTAAAAAACCCAAACAAAGTATGAGAATCTTCCTTTACCTGAAGATGAGTGAATAATTTTATGCGTTCGTCATTTAACAGTTGAGAAAAGGTATGCAGTGAAATATGAACCATATAACCAACTCCGTTACAATCTATAACAACTTCTGTAGGAGATTTTTCTACTAAACGACCTGTAAGCTGTGTAATCATTTTTATTTATTTTTAGATTGAGCATCAATAACCGCAATTGCAGACATATTTACAATTTCTTCAACAGAGGCACCAAGCTGCAATACGTGAATAGGCTCACTCAGTCCCATAAGAATAGGGCCAATGGATAGTGCTTCCTTCATTTCCTTCATTAATTTATAAGTGATGTTGGCAGCATCAAGATTGGGAAATATCAGCACATTCACTTTCATATTACTCAAACTTGAAAATGGAAATCCCTTTTGAAGCATTTTTTTGTTTAGAGCAAAGTCAGACTGTATTGGCCCATCTACCATCAATTCAGGATTACTTCGGTGTAAAATGGCTACAGCATCACTTACCTTTTTAGCTTGAGGAAAACGAGAGGAACCAAAGTTTGAAAAGGACAATAAGGCTGTTACGGGCTCCAAACCAAAGAGTTTGGCCATATTCGCAGTCATCTGGGTAATTTTTGCCAATTCTTTGGCCGAAGGATCTACATTTATGGTTGTATCTGACAAAAATAAAGGACCCGTTTTTGTCAACATTAGATTGGTTGCAGCTACACGACTCACTCCTTTGGCCTTGGAGATGGTTTCCAAAATAGGTTTAACCACGGAACGATAATTTCTTGAATAACCAGAAATCATAGCATCTGCATCGCCATTTTTGATCATCATAGATGCAAAATAATTTCGCTCACGCATTAGACGCTGAGTATCGTATAAAGTATACCCTTTTCTGCGCTGGTCTTTCCAGAAAAGTTCTGCATAAATATTACGCTGCGCTTTGTTTTCTTCTTCTTTGGGATCAATAATCTCAACCTCTTCATTGAAATCAATCGCCGTTCTTAAACCTTCAATGGTGGCTTTATCACCAAGTAAAATAGGAATTGCGATCCCTTCTTCTTGAACGATTTGAGCTGCTTTCAAGACATCCATCTGGTCTGCTTCCGCAAAAACTAGTCTTTTGGGTGATGTTTTTGCTCGGTCGTGTAAAATACGTACCATTTTTTGGCTAGTACCTAATCTACCAGAAAGTTCTTCTTTGTAACGGTCCCAATCTTCGATAGGTTCTTTAGCTACCCCAGATGCAATAGCTGCTTTAGCTACTGCTATTGGAATCGTTGAAATTAATCGAGGATCAAATGGTTTAGGAATAATATA
>JAQWHT010000023.1 GCA_029249225.1 Flavobacteriaceae bacterium | reverse complement strand
AATCGTAACTCTTCCTTTTCGTACTAATTGTGCAATAGTTGGCATATAATATATCTAATTCCCCATTTTTATGGGCGTGTAAATGTAGAATATTTTTTCGTGGATTCAAACCCTTAAAATGCAAAATATTAACATTTCTTTAAAAAAATCTCACTACCTGGTTTTTTTAATGGGTAACTGTTTCCAAAATCTTCTTTTTAGAGAGAAAGTAGCTTGTTATTTCTTAAAATTAATTTAGTTAATAAATAAACCTTTTTTTTTCTTCTTTTATTAACTGAAAACAGCAAAACGTTTAAAAAAATAAGTTATTGATCTTTTTAAATTAACGAAATATTAAGACTTTCACGCCAAGTTTAACCAAATCTACCTATCTATGAAAAAACAGTATTTGTTTTTGACCCTATTGGGAATTTTGATGGTGCAACTCGGATTTGCACAAGAAAAAACAATCAAAGGAACCGTTACAGATGAAACAGGATTACCCCTACCCGGGGCAACTGTAGTAGTAGAAAATACTACACGAGGTGTTTCAACGGATTTTGATGGAAATTATAGCATTAATGCTACCGAAAATGAGGTGCTGATTTTTAGCTTCGTTGGGTATACCGATCAAAAAATAACCATTGGAACCGCTGACAATTATAATATCAGTCTGCAACCTGGAAATCAATTGGAAGAAGTTGTAGTAACTTCTTTGGGAATCAAAAGGGAGAAGCAAGCACTGGGTTATGCCGTTTCAGAAGTTGCCTCAGATGCCCTTGAGCAACGTGCAGAAGGTGATGTCGGTCGGGTTTTAGCCGGAAAAGCTTCGGGGGTTCAAATCACTAATCAAAGTGGGATTTCAGGGTCTGGTACCAGCATAGTGATACAAGGTTTTAACACCTTTAGTCAAGGAAATCAACCTTTGTTTATAGTGGATGGTATTCCATTTAGCAGTGAAACAAATGCTGTAGGAAGACAAGGAGATCGAAATGATTTCGTAAATAGTAACAACGGTTCTTCTAGTTTCCTTGACATCGATCCAATTAATATTGAATCAGTTAACGTATTGAAAGGACTCGCTGCAGCGACTTTATATGGAACACAAGTAAGAAATGGTGTAATTTTGATCACAACCAAATCTGGCGCTACGGGTGCTGCAGGTCCAGCTAAAAACGAGATCAGTATTAACACTTCTTACTTTAATGTAGAGCTGGCTTCTAAACCAGATTATCAAAACCAATATGGAAATGGATTTGATCAATCCTTTGGATGGTTTTTTGCGAAATTGAAGGAAAAGTTTATAAATATCTTCCGCTGAATAGTGGGAATTCACACTTAGCCAGTATGGGTTACGTAAAAGAAATTTACAAGGGTAAGAATTACAGTTTAAACCTTCGTGAATAAAAAATTTTTAGAGAGGGAAAAAAAGCACGCACCTCACTAGAACGATCTTTTCCTCCTCGTTTTGCTAGAGTGTCTGAATGGTATTTTCAAAAAGAAGAAGGTCAACTTCAATTTCTAAAACCCACAAAAATAAGCTTAAAAAATTATTTCAAAACTGATTTGGTACACTTAGAAACTTTTTTAAAATCGAAAAAAGGAGATTTTAAAAAAGTTAATTATGTGGAACAAATGATTCGTTATTTAGATGAAATAAACTCATAAAGTATTTAATAACTAAACTCATTGTCTTAAAATTTAATATTTTTGAAAAAAAAATATGAAAAGAGTTTACTTAGTAATCACTTTATTTGCTTTATCCCAATTTATAGTCGCACAATCAACTCCTGCTGGCAAAATTCCCACAGGTTCAATGGGTATACGTTCTGACGGCCGACTCATAGAAATTTTTGAAAACATCAAAAACAGAACTTCTAAACAGACAGTTTCTCTGAGTAAAATTAAAGGAAGTCCATATTTTGAAGAGAATTTTAAGACCGCAGTTGTTGAGTATTTTGGTGAAATTCTAAAAGATAAAACGTATTTAAGGCACAATGCATTTAGTGACGAGATGGAAATGGTAAGTAACCCTAAACTCAAAGAATCAGAAACTATACTTATTAAGAACAATAAAGTAGCCTGTGTGATTGATGGTAATGCTTACCGTTATTTAGGGTTTATTAACGAAAATGAACCACCAGCAGTAGGTTATGTAATAGAACTTTATAAAGGAAATAAGTTGTCTTTTTATGAAAGAAAAGAAAAAGTTTATATGGAAGCTACCGAGGCAAGAACATCTCTTGAAAGGTCATTTCCAGCTCGTTTTGTAGATAAAAAGAAATATTACATTGCTATTGACAATGGCTCACTTAGGCAAGTCAAGCTTTCAAAGAAGAAGATTACAGCGATGCTTAAACCTTATTCTAATGAAATTAAAGCATTTCTAACAGTTTCTGGTGCCAAACTCAAAAATCCTGACGAGATAGTTGAACTTTTTAACTTTATTGAAAAAAGTTAAGTTTCCTTTTTTGTTTTTTTATACTAGTTGTTTAACTATCTAGTATCTTTTCTAAACGACAGGAAAACGCCGTATTCATTGTTTTTTTTTAATTTATTTAGATTTCTTTAACATTTATTAACTATAATTATTATTTTTGAAGTCATAAAAAAATTTAACATGAAACATTTATACTTTTTGATGTCTTTGATTTTATGCGTTCAAGTCGCATTTTCTCAAAGCACTATTACGGGTAATGTTACCGATGATTTAGGCGTTCCGCTTCCAGGTGCGACTATCTTAGAAGTTGGAACCAGCAATGGAACTACTACTGACTTTGACGGTAATTTTTCTATCACTGTACAGGATGATGCTTCAATTTCTGCAAGTTTTGTAGGGTATGAAACATCCACTGCTGCGGTTGCTGGACAAGACCAAATTAATTTTTCCTTGGAACAGGGAAATCAACTGGAGGAGGTAATCGTTACCTCTCTTGGTATCAAAAGAGAAAAGCAAGCCCTTGGTTATGCAGTATCTGAAGTTTCCAACGAATCAATTGAGCAACGAGCTGAAGGTGATATCGGTAGGGTTCTTACAGGTAAAGCATCTGGAGTACAGATTACAAACCAAAGTGGTTTATCTGGTTCAGGAACAAGTATTGTAATTCGAGGATTCAACTCATTCTCTCAAGGGAATCAACCCCTCTTCATTGTGGATGGTATCCCATTCAGTAGTGAAACAAACAGTCAGGGTTCTGTAATTGATGGAAACAACGGTTCTTCTCGGTTTTTAGATATTGACCCTAACAACATCGAATCTGTAAGCGTTTTAAAAGGTTTAGCAGCTGCTACCCTATATGGAACACAAGGACGTAATGGTGTAATCTTAATTACTACAAAATCTGGTAGTTCTGCAGGTGGAGAGAAAAGTAAAAACGAAATTACAATTAACTCTTCTTACTTTAATGTAGATTTTGCTTCAATGCCTGACTACCAAAATCAGTATGGTAATGGATTTGATCAAGCTTTCGGATGGTTTTTCTCAAATTGGGGTCCAAGTTTTGATGAAGGTGGTCCTGCAGGATGGGCAGGTCAATCTTCAATCAACGGAACAGTTTCAGGAACTCCAGGTTTCTTAAGACACCCTTTTACTACAGCGAGTTCTGCAACAGGAATTCCTCAAGTATTAGATGCGTTAGGCATTGCTCCTGACGCTCTTTATGAGTGGAAGCCTTACGATAGTGTTGGTAATTTCTTCAGAACAGGACATGTATTTAGTAATAACGTAAACGTTAGAGGATCTACCTCTGATGGTACCGTAAACTACAATATCAATTATGGTAACCTAGAAGATGTTGGATTTACGCCAGGTAATTCTGTAAACAGAAATACATTAAGTTTTGGTGGTAACGCTCAACTTTCTAATAAATTTGTAGTAGGTGGAACATTAAACTTCACTCAAACAAAATTTCAATCACCTCCAGTAGCTGCGGGTAGAGGTAGTAATGTGGCTGGTGAAGGAGCGTCGGTTTTTGCAAATGTATTCTACACTCCTCGAAGTGTAGATTTAATGGGACTGCCTTACCAAAATCCTGTTAACGGAGAGTCTATCTACTACAGACAGAATAACTCAATACAACATCCACTATGGACCATTAATAATACTGGTAATATACAGAACACTAATCGTGTATTTGGTGGTGCTAACATATCTTACGGAATTAATGATAATTTGAACTTATCTTACCGTTACGGTGTGGATGTATACTCTGAAAATAATATCAACTTCTCTAATAAAGGAGGTAAAACCGGATCAGTGGTAAACAGAAACGGGATTTATGAAACTTGGAATAACACAAAATCTATCTACAACCACAATATAAATATTAGTGGAGACTATGATATCGATGATTTTGGAGTAACTTTTAATGTTGGTGTTGATTCACGAAGCGATACATTTGATCAGAATGGTACCAGAAGTACTGGTCAGCAGGTATTTAATGTATTAAGACACTTTAACTTTGAGCAGCAAGATGAAATTCAATATTTCGAAAGAAGAAATATTGTTGGTGCATTTGCTCAAACTGAATTGGATTATGACAGATGGATTTATTTGACACTAGCAGCACGTAAAGACTGGGTATCTAATTTGTCTGAAGAAAACAGATCAATTATTTATCCTTCTGCTAGTGCATCTTTCATTCCAACTCAAGCTTTTCCTGGAATCAAAAGTGATTTCATAAGCTTATTAAAAGTAAGAGCAGGTTATGGAACGTCAGCTAACTTCCCTCTAGGGTATCCAATTGCTGCTACACTTAACCTAGATACTCAATCATTCATCAAAAACGGAAACTATATTATTTCCAATACCTCTGGTTCAATCTTAGGAAATCCTGATTTGAAGCCTGAAAGGATTGATGAAATCGAACTTGGTATTGAAGGTCGTTTCCTTAATAACAGACTAAGCTTAGACTTATCTGTTTACAACAAGAAGACAAACGACTTGATTATTGATAGACCTTTAGATCCTTCAACTGGATATACTTCCACAAAAACCAATATCGGTTTAATTGAAAATAAGGGAGTGGAATTAGATCTGTCTATGGACTGGTTCCAGAGTATGGACGGTCTTAACTGGACAACATCTTTAAACTGGTCTACAAATGATGCTATTGTTAAAGATCTTGGTCAAGATACTGACAGAATTGTTTATGCAGGTTATGGATCTACCCTTGGTAATGCGGCAATCGTAGGTGAATCACTTGGTTCAATTGTAGGTAGTTCTAATACTCGCTATGGTGGAACAATCGAAAACTCTCGATGGGTTGGCGGTGGAGATCCAGTGGTAAACAACCAAGGAAGTTATGATGAAACTTTTGATCTTTCTATAATTGGTGATGCAAACCCAGACTGGATTGCAAACATTAGTAACACAATTTCGTATAAGAATTTTAGTTTTAACTTCTTATTTAACTACCAATCAGGTGGAGACATCTTCACTTACACAGTAGCAACGCTACTAGGTAGAGGTTTAACAACTGATACACTTGACAGAGAATTAAGTTTTATCCTTCCAGGGGTAAATTCAAGTGGTCAACCTAACACTAAACAAATTAATAACTCAACTTTCTATTTTAGTAACGTATTATACGGTGCTGATGAGATGTTAATTTATGATGCGAGCCACTGGAGACTTGGAGAAATTTCTTTGTCTTACAGTTTACCTAAAAGCTTGATTGAATCTACTCCTTTCGGAAGTATTTCATTAACAGCTTCAGGGTTTAATTTAGCATATAATGCTTGGAACACTCCAGAAGGAACAAATTTTGATCCTAATGTTGCTGGAGTTGGAGTTGGAAACGGTAGAGGATTTGATTTCCTTAACGGTCCAAGTGCCAAAAGATATGGTGGAAGTATTAAACTTACATTTTAAATAAATAATTTAAGAAAACATGAAAAATACTAAATACATTTTAGGACTTTGTTTAAGTGCCTTCTTGGTATTGGTTTCTTGTGAGACTACTGAGTTAGATCTTTCATCCAATCCAAATGCTTTGAGTCCTAGTCAAGCAGATCCTACGTTCTTTTTGAACTCGATCCAAATAGATTTTGCCTTTTGGGTAAACTCTATGGGTGACCGTGGTGGAGAACTTACAAGGATAAACTATATGTCTGGAAGAACATACAACAATGTATATTCTCCAGATAGTTGGAACGGACTTTGGTCTTCAGCTTACAGAGGAATGCTAGAAGATATCCGTTTAATGAACATTTTAGCTGATGAAGCAGGATTATCATATCACAGAGGTATGGGAAAAGTTTTCCAAGCCTACATCCTTTTAACATTAGTTGATTTCTTTGGAGATGTTCCTTACTCAGAAGCCTTACAAGGTAGTGAGGGAGTATTAAATCCGATTGCTGATAGCGGTGCGAGTGTGTATTCTGCATCTATTGCTTTATTAGACAGCGCTGTCACAGACTTTAATGCTGAAGGTCCAGTACCAACGAATGATTTCTTTTACGGAGGAGATAGTTCAAAATGGATCAAAGCCGCGAATAGTATCAAGAAAAAAGCGTTATTAAATACTGGTGATTATGCTGGTTATAACGGAATAACCAACTATATTTCTGATCCTGCAGACGATTTCCAATTTACTTGGGGAACGAGTGCTGCGACACCTGATACACGTCACCCACTATACAGAGGTAATTATACTTCAACTGGTGGAGGCGAATACATGTCAAATTGGATGATGTTTAAAATGTTAAACGGTCACGGAGGAAGTACTGATCCTAGAATCAATTACTACTTCTATAGACAAGTTTCTGAAACACCAGGCTTTGATAGCGATCCAAATGAGGAAGTACTTGAATGTGGATTAGTTGGATACTATGTTCCACCTCAACTAAGAGGTGATGATACTCCTTTTTGTGCACCTACAAACTCTGCTAGCAAACCTGCTGGAGGATACTGGGGTAGAGATCACGGAAATGACAACGGTATTCCACCAGATGGTTTCTTAAGAACACTGCGTGGGGCATATCCTGCTGGAGGTACATTTGATGACAGAAGCTTTGAGGGTCAAGTTCTGGGTGATGGTTTAGGTGGAGAAGGAATAACTCCAATTATGCTTTCATCTTGGATTCACTTCATGAATGCTGAAGTAGCTGTTTCTACTGGTGGTGATCCAACTACTGAAACATTAACAGCTCTAGAACAAGCTCTTTACAAAGCGGATGATGTTGGAGGACCTGCAATGGAGGCTTCAGACGTCGATAATTATATCGCTGCTTTTACGTCAGATTGGAATGCAGCTGGGTCAGTTGATGAAAAATTAGAAATGTGGGCTACAGAATTCTTTATCTCCCTAACAGGAAATGGTATTGATGCATACAACTCATATAGAAGAAATGGATATCCAAAAGGTATTCAGCCTAATATTGAGCCAGATCCAGGACAATTCCCATTAATTCAATATTACCCTGCGAATTATGTGAACACCAATAGTAACGCTACTCAGAAATCATCAAAAACTGAGCGTGTATTCTGGAATTCAAACGGACCTAGTAACCTTAAATAATAGAAAGATGAAAAAAATTATATATCTATTAAGTTTCTTAACGGTTTTTATTTCTTGTACTGAATCTTCAAATACGATAGATTATGTACTGGATAATTACCAAAACGGAGCTGTACTTAGAACAATTACTTCTGAGGGTGAGTTCAATTTTTATGCACCTGATAGTTCAATCTTTACTGCAACTATCGAGGAGCATGACACCGAAAGTGGTGCATTGATGCAAAATGTTGAAATTTTTGTATCTCTTAACTCAGGATCTGAAGCAAGTATCAGAACAATCCAGCCAAATGAATTTACTACTGGACCAACTGGACTTCCTAGAACTGATATACGTGTAACCTTAGCAGAAGCAGTTGCTGCTTTAGGACTAAGTAGCTCTCAGTACACTGGTGGTGATGCGATCAATATTAGATTGCAACTCAACCTTACAGATGGGAGAAGCTATAGTACTGGTGATGTAACAGGTTCTATGACAGGGTCGTACTTTAAGTCACCGTACGGTTACGATATGATCATTAAATGTATTCCATTAGAAGCAGTACCTGGTATTTATACTTTTACTATGGCTGACTCTTATGGAGATGGATGGCAAGGAAGTCACGTAAAAGTGACAGTAGATGGAACTACCACATATTATGGTATCCCTAGTCCTTATGGTTCAGATGTTGACAGAAATGCTCTTTTAGAGCCTTTTTCTGGAGATGTTTTTAGTGGTACTGCTAAACTAACAATCCCTGAAGGAGCTTCAACTATGAGCTTCGAATGGAACAGTGGAGATTATCCATCAGAGTGTAGTTATTCAATTACGTACACAAAATTAGATGGAACTGGAGAACAAACTGCTTTTATAGAAAGTAGTGTTTCTGCAGGAGTAAAAGTTTTGAGTATTTGCGAATAAGTAACACCGTTCACAACTATAAAAAGGGGACCAATGGTCCCCTTTTTTTTGGACAAAATCTAAAGATAAAATTTTCGTTCTTTTATTAAAGCTACTGTAGAAATTCAATTAATTTTAACCCATGGAAAACTTCACTATTTTTGGGATTAGATCTATTCTTGAAGCTATAAGTTCTGATAAACCAATTGACAAGGTATGGCTCTTAAAGGGAACTCAAAGTAAGCTGTTTGAGCAACTTTTACATCAACTTAGAGCACGCAATATTCCATTTAGTTTTGTGCCTGTAGAACGCCTTAGTCGGTTTTCTGAAAAAAATCACCAAGGTGCGGTAGCTCGGATAGGTGCCATAAAGACCCATGAAATGGAACCTTTGATAGAACATATTTTACAGAGCAAAAAGAATCCCATTTTTTTACTGCTAGATGGAATCACAGATGTTCGAAATTATGGAGCTATACTTCGTTCAGCAGCAGCCTCAGGTATTGATGCTGTATTTGTCCCAGCAGGAGGAAGTGCTCCATTAAATGGAGATACTATAAAGACCTCAGCAGGTGGGGCTTTTAAAATTCCTATCTCAAAAGTAAATCATCTTAAAGATGTTGTTTATTATTTAAAGGCTCAAGACGTTCAGACTTTTGCCCTTACTGAAAAAGCTTCAGGTCTCATATATCAATCTAACCTTACTGGGCCTACAGCACTAATTTTTGGTTCTGAAGATGTGGGAATATCTTCTGGACTATTAAAAATCGTTGATGCCAAAGCAAAACTTCCAATTCACAATGAAATTGATTCGCTAAATGTGTCTGTAGCTTGTGGTATTGTTTTTTATGAAGCTCTACGCCAACGTTTATAATTGAAAGAAACTGCTATCTTTAAGGTATGAATACACCTTTAGCAGAACGAATGCGGCCTAAATCATTGTCAGACTATTGTGGTCAGGAACACTTGGTTGGATCAAAAGGTAGTCTAACACAAATGATCAAAAATGGTGTTTTCCCTTCATTGATTTTTTGGGGTCCTCCTGGAACTGGTAAAACAACTTTGGCGCAGCTTATAGCCAAAGAAAAGGACCGTCCTTTTTATCAACTTTCAGCCATCAATGCCGGTGTAAAAGAAGTTCGAGATATAATTCAAAAAGCAGAACATTCAGGAGGGTTATTTAGTGGTAAAAGTCCTATTCTATTTATTGATGAGATTCATCGATTCAGCAAAGCTCAACAAGATTCTCTTCTCAATGCTGTTGAAAAAGGAATCATTACATTGATTGGTGCTACGACAGAAAATCCAAGTTTTGAAGTCATCAATGCCTTACTTTCTCGATGTCAAGTATATATCTTATATACTCTAGAAAAAAAAGAACTAGAACAAATCCTTAAAAGCGCCCTTCAAAAAGATAACCAGCTTAAAAATAAAGAGATCAAGATTGTAGAATCAGAAGCCTTAATTGAGTTGTCTGGAGGCGATGCTAGAAAGCTGCTTTCATTACTTGAGCTTGTTATACAAAATCAGAAATCGAAAAACATTAAAATTACCAATGCTCTGGTATTTAATACCATGCAAACTAATACAGTTCTTTTTGATAAAAATGGAGACTTTCATTATGACATCGTCTCAGCATTTATCAAATCCATTCGTGGTAGCGACCCTAACGCAGCTGTTTATTGGCTAGCTAGAATGATTGAAGCAGGAGAAGATATTGCATTTATTGCTCGCAGGATGCTTATTTTAGCTGCTGAAGACGTTGGTATTGCAAATCCAACAGCTCTTGTACTTGCCAACAGCACCTTTCAAGCGGTAACCGCGGTGGGATATCCTGAGGGAAGAATTTTATTAAGTGAATGTGCAATATACCTAGCAAGTTCACCAAAAAGCAATAAAGCCTATAAAGCCATTGACCTAGCACTTGAAAAAGTAAAGCAAACTGGAAATCTTCAGGTGCCAGTACATTTAAGAAATGCTCCCACTAAATTGATGAAAGATTTAGGTTACGGAAAAGGATATCAGTACGCACATGATTTTAAAAATCAATTTGCTGAACAAGAGTTCCTCCCAGAAGAAATCAGTGGTACTAAATTCTATGATCCAGGAGAAAACCCAAAAGAGTATAGTATTCGTAATTTTCTGAAAACACGTTGGAAAAATAAATACAACTATTAATTCTTTTTCCAGAAAAATGGAGAAAAAAGAATAAGGACTGTAAACAACTCCAGTCGTCCTAGCAACATTAAAAATGTTGCCCACCACTTTCCTCCTTGAGGAAGTGCCGCGTAGGTACTGCTGGGACCAAAATCTCCTAAAGCGGGACCCACATTCCCAAGTGTCGAAGCAGCGAGACCTATCGCAGATTCGAAATCAAGCCCTAAAGTTCCAAATCCAACTGCTCCAATAATAAAGCTGAGCATATATAAAATAAAAAAGCCCAAGATGTTATAGGCAATTGCATCGCTTACGGTTTTTTTGTTATATCGTGCTTGTATAATGGCATTGGGATGCAATGCTCTTTTGAACTCTAAAAAACCACTTTTGATCATCAACATATGTCGTACCACTTTAACTCCCCCAGAGGTGGATCCTGAAGACCCTCCCAGAAACATCAATCCAAAAAATACAATCGTAAGAAATGGTGTCCATTGCGTAAAATCAGCGGAAACAAAACCTGTAGTAGTAATCACGGCAACAACTTGAAAAAGTGCTGCCCTTATACTGATTTCAATACTATTAGCTGAATCAGATTCACCGAGAACCCTAACTCCATCAGTACTTAGTATGACAATAGATGTAAGCGCAGTAAAAATGAGTATAAAACTGAGGTATACTTTAAATTCTTCATCAGCAATTATTTTTTGTAATTTTCGTGTAAAAATGAAATAGCTTAACACAAAGTTTGTTCCTGCCAGAAACATAAAAAATGTAATGATATATTGGATTATTGGAGCATCGTTCCAAAAAGCAATACTAGCATTTTTAGTAGAAAATCCTCCGGTCGACACTGTACTCATTGAATGATTAATTGCGTCAAAAAAAGACATTCCTGCAAGCCATAGTAAGACAGTTTCTAAGCAGGTATAAACAAGATATATCAACCACAACCGTTTAGCTGTATCGGTTATTCTTGGATGAAGCTTATCCCCTCCGGGTCCAGGAGCTTCTGCTGTAAAAAGCTGTATTCCTCCAATACCTAAAAAAGGGAGTATAGCAATCGCTAAAACAATAATACCCATCCCCCCTATCCAATGGGTAGTACTTCGCCAAAATAAAATTCCTTCAGGAAGAATTTCAATATCGTTCAATACAGAAGCTCCAGTAGTAGTATATCCAGACATAGTTTCAAAAAAACTTGAGGAAAAACCAGTAAAGGTATCAGTAAGCAAATATGGAAAAGTTCCTGACAAAGCCATTAAAAGCCAGCCTAAGCTGACAATCAGATATCCTTCTCTCTTTTGAATTTGTTTTTCATGTTGGCGTCCAAAGAGCATAAACAAAGCTCCTATAGAGAGCACCAAGAAAGCTGCTAAAGTAATTTCAAACGTAACGCCATCCTTGTAACAAAAACTCACTAAAGAAGAAAGTAACATCAATCCTCCGTTGAATAGAAGTAAAACTCCCATCAGAAAAAGCACGATTTTATAATTGAGACTTAGCATTTAGCTTTTTATAAAAATAACTGCTCGATTCTCTTAATTGAGCGAGGTAAACAGCAAACGACAATTCGGTCTCCTGGTTCTATGGTATAATCTCCCAATGCAATGATGCCTACCCCCTCTTTGATAACACCTCCGATAATAGCTGTTCTAGGGAAATCAATATCTTTTATTCTGTAGTTGGCTACTTTTGATTTAGCATTCACTACAAATTCCAAGATTTCTACATTCAAATTATTGAGTGTGGTCATATCCACTACATCACCCTTTCTGATATACCTGAAGATAGTGTTTGCAGTAAGTAATTTTTTATTAATCAATGTATCAATACCAATAGAATGTGATAATTGGAAATAATCCATATTCTCTACCAGTGCGATCGTCTTTTTTACATTTTTTGTCTTGGCCATTAGGCAAGACATAATATTAGTTTCAGAATTTTCAGTTACTGAAATAAAAGCATCCATACTAGATAATTCTTCTTCATCTAATAAATCTGAATTTCTTCCATCTCCGTGAATAACCAACGCATTAGGAAGCAAATCTGCTACCTCGAAGGCTTTTTTCTTATTCTTTTCTACTATTGTTACTTTAAATTTTTTCTCACAAAGGGTTCTTGCAGTATTGAAACCTATTTTACCCCCCCCTAAAATCATAATGTTTTTAATGGCGGTTTTCTTCTTTCCAGTTAACTTATAGAGTTCTTCTACTCCTTCTTTCAAGGTTATAAAGAATACAGTGTCACCGGTCTGAAAACAAGTATCCCCTCTTGGAATCATAGTGGTTTGAGTTCCTTTTCTCTGGATTGCGATAGGCATAAAATGAACATCAGGAAAAATTGATGCGGCATCTTTAACTGTTTTGCCTACAAATGGGACATCTTCATCCAATCGGGTACCAATAAGCGTAAGAGCACCTTCTTCAAATTCATAGCTGTTTGAAAATGCCGACTGATCAAGTAGCTGCTGAATTTCATTTGCAGCCAATTCTTCAGGTGAGATTAATTCATCTACTCCTATTTCTTGAAAGCTGATCGTTTCCTTAGCCTTGATAAACTCAAAATTTGAAATTCTGGCGATTGTTCGTTTGCAACCCAATTGTTTCGCTAGAGCACAAATAGTAATATTAGTTGCTTCCTCTGAAGTTACAGCAATAAACAAGTCGGAAGACCCGACCTGAGCTTCCTGCATAAGCGATAAAGAAAGTGCATCTCCCTTTATTGCTTTGATATCCAAATGAGATTCAGCATAATTTAGTCGCTCTTTCTCAGTGTCAATTAGTGTAATATCTAGAGACTCAAAAGAGAGTAGTTTAGCTAAATGGAAACCAACTTCTCCGCCACCTGCAATGATAATTTTCATATGATTGTATCGAAATACATTACAAATATACGAATATTAGAAATGGAAGGATAAAATTTTGCACTACATGAAAGCCAAATCGTATCTTTGTCCCGCTATGAATAAATCAATAAAACCCAATCAAAATCAACCTGATACAAAAAAAATACAGGTTACCCATATGTTTGATGGGATATCAAAAAGCTATGATATACTGAATCGTATCATTACTCTTGGTATTGATGTTTTATGGAGAAAGCGGGTTGTAAAAATGTTAATAAATGAGCATCCTAAAAGTTTGTTGGACATTGCAACTGGGACTGGTGATTTGGTGATTGAACTCGCCAAACTAGACGCTGATAAGATCATTGGATTAGACATTTCGCCTGGGATGTTAGAAATTGGGAGGAGAAAAGTTAAAAGCAAACAACTTGACAGTCGTATTGAAATGCAGTTAGGT
This sequence comes from Flavobacteriaceae bacterium, assembly GCA_029249225.1. GTDB lineage: Bacteria > Bacteroidota > Bacteroidia > Flavobacteriales > Flavobacteriaceae > MS024-2A. The sequence goes on along the minus strand of JAQWHT010000023.1, from coordinate 15,671 downwards.
GACTCGGAGGCACTCCATTTTGACGACCAAACTTTTGATGCCGTGACCATTGCATTTGGAGTAAGAAACTTTGAGAATTTAGACCTTGGGTTACAAGAAATTTTTCGTGTCTTGAAACCAAATGGAACTTTAATCGTTCTCGAAACCGCTGTGCCAAAAAATCCTATCTTAAAAATATTTTACTCATTTTACACTCAAAAAATCATGCCTTTTGTAGGGAATATATTTTCCAATGATCAATCCGCATACCAGTATTTATCCGATTCAGCAGCAATTTTCCCATGCGGAGAAGCATTCAACAATATTTTGCAAAAAAACGGGTTTATACATGTAGAGGATTTTCCACAAACCCTAGGAGTCTCTTCAATTTATTTTGGCAAAAAACCTTGAGCTATATTTCAAAATAAAGTTTGTTTTCATTGCTTGTCTCTTGACAACGGCAACCTACTCTCAGTATCCTGAAGTCAGAGAACGATTAATCAATCTTCCTAATTTTGACAATAAATTCGTTCACTATGGTTATTTTTTAGGAGCGAATCAGTATGACTTCAAATTTGAATACATTCCTATGTATTATAATGAACTTGAATACAAGGACATAAATGTAGAACAAAAAAAAGGGTTTAGTGTTGGTCTGATTGGGGATTTGAGAATTAATGAATTCATGAATCTGCGATTTGAACCTGGTTTATTTTATAATAGGCGCAACTTAATATTTCCAGAATATTCTGACTTCTCAAGAGAATCAGATCAGGTAAGAGAAGTTAAATCCACATTTATTCACTTACCCCTATTGTTAAAAATTAGCACCAAAAGAATAAATAATTTTAGGCCTTTTATCGTGGGCGGTATATCAACTGATTTTAACCTTTCGAGCAATGAGAAAAATTCAGATGATAACGCAAGTAATGTATTTCGAACTACTTCTCAAAACCTTAATTATGAATTAGGGATTGGCTTTGATTTTTACCTTTATTACTTTAAATTTTCGCCTTCGCTTAGAGGTATTTTTTCTGTACAAAATGAATTGATTCCTGACAGCGATCCAGAAAGCCCTTGGACAGGAAAAATCAGCAACATTTTTTCTAGAGGAGTTGCCTTGATTATTACTTTTGAATAGGTGGTTTAGATCTGAAGAGTTCACTCAAAAAAATTGCATTGGCTGTTGCTACGTTAAGACTCTCCGCTTTACTACTCCCCTTCCTAAATTCGGGAATAGACAGCTCACCCTCTAAATAACCTGTAACTGAATTTGAAATTCCATGAGATTCACTGCCAAAAACAAAAGAAGCTTTATCCGGAAGTGAAGTCGCATAGATTGAATCCCCTTTTGCAGATGCTCCATAGATGGGTTTTTGGAAAGTGCTTAATGTTGCTCCAAGGTTTTCCACATAATGACACCTTACTCTCACAATAGAGCCCATGGAGGCTTGAATTGTTTTAGGGTTAAAACAATCTACTGTAGTTTGACTACAAATCAATTCAGACAAACCAAACCAATCACATAAGCGCAATATCGTTCCTAAATTTCCTGGATCACTCACACCATCTACCGCTATAGTAATAGACTCAGCTAAGATATTTTGTTCCTCAGGAAGAGAAAAAACACCCAATACAGGGCTTGGAGATTTAAAATGTGTAATTGATTTCATTTCCTCAGGTCTCACTAATTCTGCTTCTGGATGAAATCCCTCTTCAACCCCAAATAACATATGATACGGCCAACCCGAAGTAATCAGTTCATTGACTACTTTTTCACCTTCAGCAACAAAAAGTCCGCTAGATAAACGGTATTTTTTTTTACTTAATTGAAGGATTTGCTTGCGTTGATTCTTGGAGAGCATAAAAATGACTTATTTTTGGATTTAAATCACACAGTGTGTATCGTACGCTAGCTAAATTAATCATTCTATTGCTTATTGCCTTAACTCTAGTAAGTTGTTCTGGAACTAGAGCCTTTAGGACTGAAAAAGTATTGATTATCAAAAATGAGATCTACCACGAGTCTGAGCTGTTAAAAAATGATCCTGTGAATTTTATTATCACCACCCCGGAAAATAAAAAGTTTCTTGGTTTTCCCATTAAAAAAATTCTATACGAAACTGCTCACCCTGATCCAAAAAAACAATTTGAATTCTGGCTAGACAAAAAAGAAAAGCGGAGGAACCGTCTTCAAAAATGGCTTTCTCCGAAGCAAGTATTGGCTTTAGAAAACTATGGGGTAAAGTTTAATGATTGGCTAAAAAATACAGGCGAACCGCCAGCTATTTTGGATACACTAAAGATCAATTCGTCTAAAAAAAGAATTCAACAGTATTATAAAAATCTTGGATATTACAATGTTGTCGTTTTACATGATACCCTTGAAGTAAAAGCAAAACAAGTTATTTTAAAATATCAGATTTACCCTGACAAACAATATGAAATTGATTCAATTAAAACGAATATTGATTCTCAACAAATTGCCGATATCTATACTTTAAATACCGCTGGTTCAGAAATTAAAAAGGGAGATGCCTTCGAAATAAATAAGTTTGAAAGAGAACGAGAACGATTGTTTACCTTATTTAGAAACAATGGAATTTACAATTTCCAACAAAATAGCATTCAATTTACAGCTGCTATAGACAGCACTGGTAAAGATTTAAAGATTCCTGTGACAATTGAAATTCAGGACCTTCAACAGCGAATTAATGACCTATCGACTAAAATACCCTACAAGAGTTATAATGTAAAGCAAATTGAAGTCTTTATTGATAACCTTAATACGCAACTCAATGCAGATCAGTATACCGACACAGTACAATTTAATAATATCACACTTTACAGTAAAGGAAAACTCAAATACCGCCCACAAGCAATTACATCAGGGATTGCCATCAAAAAAGATTATCCTTACAGTGATTTAGACCGAACCCTAACCTATCGCTATTTTACAAATCTAAAAAACTTCAAGTATCCCAGTATTAACTACAGTTTACTCCCAGAAGAAAATGAACAACTTAAAGCTTCCATCTTCTTAACTCCTAGAGAACGTTTTTCTTTAGGATTTGATCTTGATTTTTCACATTCTAACATTCAAGATTTTGGAATCGGATTAGGGGGCGGACTCGGGATCCGAAATGTTTTTAAAGGGGCAGAGTCCTTAGAACTCAACATCAAAAATACACTTGGTGCATAAAGAGATATTGCTCAGGCAGGAGATCAATTTTTTAACCTATTTGAACTTGGTGCGGATCTTAAGTTGAGTTTTCCCAGATTAGTTTTCCCTTTTTTAAGTAACGACTGGACTACCCCTGAGATGAATCCCGTAACTCAAATGATTTTAGGCACCAGCCTTCAACAGAATATCGGATTGGATAAACAATTTTTTAAATCTATTTATCAATTCGACTGGCAACCAAAAAAGAGTACAAAAGTTCAGATTAAATGGATTGATCTTGAGTTTGTAAATAATAGAAATCTTTCTAATTATTTTAACGTATATAAAAACTCCTATGATAGACTCAATGCAATTGCAAAAAGTTATAACACTCAATCTGAATACGAAAATGAAGAAGGAAATCTTTCCATACCAGAAGGGACCAACCAATTCATTAATGCCGTTTTAAATGGTGAAACTGTTTTAAATAAGGAAAATCCAAATTTTAAAACTGTAAATACTGTAAAGGAACGACAAGATAGATTGACAGCAAACAACTTAATTCTTGGGTCTTCATTAAGTATGAATTTCAACACCCAAGAGAGTATCTTTGATGAAAACTTTTACCAACTTCGTTTAAAAGTAGATTGGGTTGGTAATTTACTCAATGGATTTCTCAGAGCTATCAACGCAGAAGAAAATGAACAGGGGCAGACTTTATTGGGAGGTGTTAGCCCATCTCAGTATGTAAAATCAGAGGCAGATTATATTAAACACTGGCCTTTAGGCAAAGATCAAGTAATTGCTTTCCATGCTTTTGGAGGATTAGCAATACCTTATGGCAACGCAACCAATATGCCTTTTTCGCGCTCCTATTTCTCAGGGGGTTCCAATGATAATCGTGCTTGGAAAGCCTATAAATTAGGGCCTGGAAGCAGTAATAATATTAATGAGTTCAATGAAGCAAACTTTAAATTGGCTTTCAATCTAGAATATCGTTTCCCCCTCACAGGACCTTTAAAAGGAGGGCTTTTTATTGACGCAGGAAATGTTTGGAATATTTTTGATAATATAGAAGATCCAGCCTTTCGTTTTGATGGACTGAAAGATTTATCTGAAATTGCAATTGGTTCAGGAATCGGTCTACGGTACGATTTTGATTTTTTTGTATTTCGGTTTGATACAGGGTTTAAAACCTATAATCCTGCCTTACCAATTGGGGAAAGATGGTGGAACGAATACAACTTAAAGAATGCTGTTTTCAACATCGGAATTAATTATCCTTTTTAAATCAAATAAGTTTAATATTTTTGCCCCAAACCAAATTCAATGAATCAGACTATCCCCTCCGGTGTAATCACTGGAACACAAGTACAAGAAGTTTTTAAACTTGCAAAAGCAAAAGCGTTTGCTCTTCCAGCAGTTAATGTAATTGGAAGCAGTACTATCAATGCAGTTTTAGAAACAGCTGCCTCTTTAAATAGCCCAGTCATTATTCAATTTTCGAATGGAGGAGCTCAATTTAATGCAGGAAAAGGCCTTACCAACGAAAATCAACAGTCAGCAATTGCAGGCGCTATAGCGGGTGCAAAGCATGTTCATGAACTTGCAAAAGCCTATGGAGCAACTGTCATCTTACATACAGACCATTGTGCTAAGAACTTACTCCCTTGGATTGACGGACTTTTGAACGCGAGTGAAGAATTTTATGCAGTTCACGGAAAATCCTTATTCAGTTCTCATATGATTGATCTCTCCGAGGAGCCGATTGAAGAAAATATTGAAATCTGTAAAACCTATCTTGAGCGTATGTCAAAAATGAATATGACTTTAGAAATTGAACTAGGGATTACAGGAGGAGAAGAAGATGGAGTTGACAACAGTGATGTGGATGTTTCTAAACTCTACACTCAGCCAGAAGAAGTAGCTTATGCTTATGAAGAACTTAGCAAAGTGAGTTCCCAGTTTACAATTGCGGCTGCTTTTGGTAATGTTCATGGGGTATACAAACCCGGGAACGTAAAATTGACCCCTAAAATCCTTAAAAACTCTCAAACACATATCTCAGAAAAACACAATCTAGAGCCTAACACAATTGACTTTGTTTTTCACGGTGGTTCAGGTTCAACTCAAGCTGAAATCGAAGAATCTATTGGATATGGAGTGATCAAAATGAATATCGATACTGATCTCCAATTTGCTTTTACAGAAGGTATTAGGGATTACATGAATGATAAAATTGATTACTTAAAAAACCAAATTGGTAACCCGGATGGTGCAGATCAACCCAATAAAAAACATTATGATCCTAGAAAATGGCTCCGACTTGGTGAAGATACTTTCAAGTCTCGTCTTAAGAAAGCTTTTGAAGACTTAAATAACGTCAATACGTTGTAGCGGAAGATTAATTTTTATATTTGATTTAAAATCCACTACCAATGAGTTGGTTTAAACGAAGTGAAAAAGGAATTCAGACCAAAACTGAAGAAAAAAAAGACATTCCTAAGGGGCTTTGGTACAGGACCCCCACTGGGAAGGTAATCGAATCTCAAGAATTAGCTGAAAACAATTATGTTAGTCCTGAAGATGATTATCATGTTCATATTGGAAGTAAAGAATATTTTGAAATACTCTTTGATAACAACAAGTTTGAAGAACTTGAAAGCCATTTAAAGTCAAAAGATTTTTTAAATTTTGAAGATTCGAAAAAATATAGTGACCGCTTAAAAGATGCACATAAAAAAACCGGCTTGTACGACGCGATACGAATCGGTGTAGGGCCTTCTAAAGGCAAAGATGTAGTTGTGGCTTGTATGGATTTCAGATTTATTGGAGGATCAATGGGTTCTGTAGTTGGAGAAAAAATTGCTCGAGCCACTGATTATGCAATCAAAAAGAAACTCCCTCTGATTATTATTTCAAAATCAGGTGGAGCTCGGATGATGGAATCTGCTACTTCTCTAATGCAAATGGCAAAGACTTCCGCAAAATTAGCTCAGCTGGCAGAGGCAAAGCTTCCTTATATTTCATTATGTACGGATCCAACTACTGGTGGAACAACAGCTTCTTACGCCATGCTAGGTGATATAAATATTGCAGAACCCAAAGCTTTAATCGCTTTTGCAGGGCCTAGAGTAGTTAAAGATACAACTGGCAAAGACCTCCCTGAAGGATTTCAAACCAGTGAATTTCTTTTAGAAAAAGGGTTTCTTGACTTTATTTCACACCGAAATGAACTTAAAGATAAAATCAATCTATATCTTGATTTGATCCTCGATAGTCCATTGCGCGACTAATTTACTCCGTGTATTCAACTTTATTCAATTCAGTTCGGTTGTTTTCTAATAGTTAAGTTGTATATTTGCAGCTCGTAAAAATTACATAAAAATTATTAAAATTAATATTGGCATGTACAATTCAAAAGATGTAAAAGAAACTATTTTTAAAAAACACGGTAAATCTGAAAAGGACACAGGTTCTACAGAGGGTCAAATAGCATTGTTTACCCACCGTATTGAACACTTATCAAAACACTTAGAGGGTAATCGTAAAGATTTCAATACAGAACGTTCCCTTGTTCGCCTGGTAGGTAAAAGAAGAAGTTTACTTGACTACTTAAAATCTAAGGACATCACGCGTTATCGTGCGATTGTTAAAGAATTAGGTTTACGTAAATAAGAAATTTCACTTTAGATTACTGAATCTCAGTTTTTCATTGGTTGCCACAACACACAACATCTGTTTTAACCAAAAAATGAAAAATGATTCCAAAAACATTTACACAAGAAATTCGTCTTGAAGACGGAAGAACCATCACTTTAGAAACTGGAAAATTAGCCAAACAAGCTGACGGCTCCGTAGTAGTAAAGATGGGAGATTGTATGCTCCTTGCTACTGCTGTATCTGCTAGAAAAGCCAGTCCAGTTGACTTCCTACCTTTGACGGTAGATTACAGAGAAAAGTTTGCGGCAGCGGGAAGATTCCCAGGGGGATTCTTTAAACGCGAAGCACGCCCAAGTGATCAAGAAGTATTAACAATGCGACTTGTAGACCGAGTGCTACGCCCCTTGTTTCCTAAAGACTATCACGCTGAAACACAAGTCATGATTCAATTAATGTCTCATGATGAAAATGTAATGCCTGATGCACTTGCAGGACTTGCAGCGTCTACAGCTATTCAATTATCTGATATCCCATTTGAATACCCTATTTCTGAAGTTAGAGTAGCTCGAATTGACGGGATGTTTGTCGTTAACCCAAGTAAAGAACAACTGGCAGAATCAGATATTGATATCATGATTGGTGCTAGTCGAGATTCTGTCGCTATGGTAGAAGGAGAATTCGATGAGATTTCTGAAGAAGAAATGTTAGATGCAATCTCTTTTGGACATGAAGCAATTAAAGATCAAATCAAAGCACAAGTAGCTCTTGCTGCAGCTTTTGGAAAAAAAGAGACGAGAACTTACGAGGAGGAAGACCATGATGAAGCTCTAGAGAAAACTATTCATGAAAAGACTTATGATGCCTACTATGAAGTGGCAAAACAAGGGCTTTCAAAGAGTGAACGTTCAGAAAAATTTTCCAAAATCAAAGAAAATTATATCGCTTCACTAAGCGAAGAAGTAATTGAAGAAAAATCAGACCTTATTGGTCGTTATTTAAGTAGTTCACAGAAAAAGGCAGTACGTGATTTGGTCTTAGCGGAGGGCATTAGGCTGGATGGAAGAAAAACTACCGATATCCGTCCCATTTGGTGCGAGGTAGATTATTTACCTTCTACACACGGCTCTGCATTATTTACTAGAGGAGAAACACAAGCTCTAGCAACTGCTACTTTAGGAACTTCAAGAGAATCAAATATTATAGATCTTCCTACAGATCAAGGTGAAGAAAATTTTTATCTCCACTATAACTTCCCTCCTTTTTCTACTGGAGAAGCAAGACCACTAAGAGGAACTTCTAGACGTGAAATTGGACATGGAAATCTCGCCCAAAGAGCTCTAAAAAAGGTTTTGCCAGATAACTGTCCCTATACAGTACGTATAGTATCAGAAGTCTTGGAATCTAACGGCTCTTCTTCTATGGCAACAGTGTGTGCTGGAACAATGGCTCTTATGGACGCTGGAGTACAAATTACAAAACCCGTTTCAGGTATTGCAATGGGATTAATTACAGAGGGAGACCGTTTTGCAGTTCTCTCAGATATCTTAGGAGATGAAGATCACTTAGGAGATATGGACTTTAAAGTAACCGGGACAGCAGATGGAATAACAGCTTGTCAAATGGACATCAAAATCAAAGGTTTGCGTTTTGATATTATGACTCAGGCTCTAAACCAAGCTAGGGATGGTAGACTTCATATTTTAAATCACCTCACTGAAACTATAGGGACTCCAAACGAAGATGTGAAAGCACATGCACCAAAATTGATCAATAGACGAATTCCTAATGAATACATTGGAGCGTTAATTGGACCTGGTGGAAAAGTGATCCAAGAGCTTCAAAAGGAATCAGGATGTACAATCGTTATAAACGAAGATCCTGTTACTGAAGAGGGTATTGTTGAAATTTTGGGTACTTCACCAGAAGGTATTGCTATGGTAGAAGCAAAAATTGATTCCATTACATTTAAACCTAAAGTTGGAAATACCTATGAGGTAAAAGTGATCAAAATGCTTGACTTTGGTGCTGTAGTAGAATATACAGAAGCTCCAGGAAATGAAGTATTGCTTCACGTGAGTGAGTTGGCTTGGGAACGAACAGAAAACGTTACTGATGTAGTCAATATGGGTGATGTTTTAGAAGTGAAATATTTTGGTATTGACTCCAGAACTCGAAAAGAAAAAGTGTCTCGTAAGGCATTGTTACCAAGACCTGAAAAAAAATAATTTTTTTTATACGCTTTTGTAACAATTAGAACATTCTTACGTAATACTACTATAACCCTTTACGATTTATTTGCATGAGACAACTTAAAATTACCAAACAGGTAACCAACCGCGAGACGGCTTCACTAGATAAATACCTCCAAGAAATTGGTAAGGTAGATTTGATTACTGCTGAAGAAGAAGTTGAGTTAGCTCAACGAATTAAAGCGGGAGACCAAATTGCCCTAGAGAAATTGACCAAAGCAAATTTACGTTTTGTCGTATCTGTAGCTAAGCAATATCAAAATCAAGGATTAACTTTACCAGACCTTATTAACGAGGGAAATTTAGGTCTTATAAAAGCTGCCCAACGGTTTGATGAAACTCGTGGTTTTAAGTTTATATCATATGCAGTTTGGTGGATTCGTCAATCAATTTTACAGGCTCTTGCTGAGCAATCAAGAATTGTAAGGCTTCCGCTAAATAAAATTGGTTCTATCAACAAAATCAACAAAACCTATGCATTTCTTGAGCAAGCACACGAACGTGCTCCATCAGCTGAAGAAATTGCTAAGGAATTAGATATGACCATCAATGATGTAAAGGAATCTCTTAAAAATTCAGGCCGCCATGTATCCATGGATGCTCCTTTAGTTGAAGGTGAGGACTCTAATCTCTATGATGTATTGAATAGTGGTGAATCACCAAATCCTGATAGAACATTATTGCACGAATCACTTCGAACAGAAATTGAAAGAGCCCTTGAAACTCTAACACCTAGGGAGGCTGATGTTGTTCGATTGTATTTTGGGTTAGGAAATCAACATGCAATGACACTTGAGGAGATTGGTGAAACATTTGATCTTACTCGGGAACGCGTTCGTCAAATTAAAGAAAAAGCTATACGACGACTCAAACACACCTCTAGAAGTAAAATTCTAAAAACCTATTTAGGTTAACAGTTAAGGCAACTTTTAAAAGTTGCCTTTTTTGTATCTTTAAATAAAATATCTCATGCCAACACTTATAGCACCATCATTATTAGCTGCAGACTTTGGGAATTTAGAACGAGATTGTAACATAGTGAATAACAGTACAGCCGATTGGTTTCATATAGACATCATGGACGGTGTTTTTGTTCCCAACATATCTTTTGGCATGCCTGTCTTAGCTGCTATTCAGCAACATGCCAAAAAACCCCTTGATGTACATTTAATGATCGTAGAACCTGATCGTTATATCAAAACTTTTCATAAACTAGGAGCTGAAATATTAACTGTTCATTTGGAAGCTTGTAAACACCTTCATAGGAATATACAGGAAATAAAATCTTTTGGGATGAAAGCAGGTGTTGCACTTAATCCACATACTTCAATTGAGTTACTCAAAGACAGCATCCAAGATATTGATCTTGTTTGTTTGATGAGTGTAAATCCTGGTTTTGGCGGACAATCTTTTATCAAAAACACTTTTGCCAAAACAAAAGAACTCAGCCAACTAATAGAAGAAACTAACAGTTCATGTTTAATTGAGATTGATGGAGGGGTAACAAATCAAAATGCTGCTCAGCTAATCAAGTGTGGGGCTGATGTGTTGGTCGCTGGAAGTCATGTTTTTAAGTCTGAGAACCCTCTGGAAAAAATTAAAACTTTAAAAAATATTATTTAACCTTTTTAGTCTTAAATTGAACTCTTCGGTTCACTGCTCTTCCTTGAGGTTGAGAATTATCGCCTAAGGGATTCTGCTCTCCATAGCCTTCAACTTCTAATCGATCTGGGGAAACACCAATATTAATTAGATATCGCATCACTGCTCTAGCTCTTTCAATAGAAAGACTAATATTATAATCTTCCTCTCCATCAGATGAAGCGTAACCTTCAATAATAAGAGCTCCCTGTGGATTTTCTGATAGGATCTTTTTAATATCCTCCAAAACCTCTTTAGTTTTCTTCCCCATTATTTGAAAACTATTTGCTGGAAAATAAATACGCGAACCAAATTCATTTAAAGCAGCCATGATTTCAGAGGGTAATTCTGGACATCCGTTATTAGAACTGGTTCCTATTTCATCTTTGCATAAATCATCCTTGTCAGGTACACCGTCACCATCAGAATCGGCCCAGGGGCATCCATTGTTTTCAAGAGGTCCTGCAATATCTTTACATTTATCTACCGTATCTGTAATCCCATCGGAATCACTGTCAGGACAACCGTTAAACTCAATAGTTCCTGCTTCATTAGGGCATGTATCGTCTGGGTCCGCTATTCCATCGTTATCGGTATCAACACAGCCTTTAAATTCTTCTTTACCAGCTATTTCAGGGCATTTGTCTTCTTTATCAGTAATGCCATCACCATCAGTATCTGGACAACCTTCGTACTCTTTTAATCCTGGGATCTCTGGACATTTATCTTTTTTATCAGGTACTCCATCCTTATCTGAATCTTCAGAACCGAAACTGTAAGCTACACCAACAAAAGTTTGAAAATGATCAAATCCGTCACTTTCATTCATTGTTCTGTAAGTAGATTGCAAATTAATCGAAGCGTACTCACTCAAATAAAATCCAAATCCGATACCTCCAAAAAGTGTTCTGCTAGTTTCAGAAGATGGAAAAAACCCTTTCCTTTCAACACCATCTGAAAAAAGAGAAAGACCATATCCCCCAATCAAATATGGAACTATACTTCCCTGTCTTAAGTTCAATCTAAGAAATCCATCAACTGATGAATAATCAAAAGACTCATTAAAGTTAGTTACATTTCCAATTGAAATTTGAGATCCAATGGACAGACCATTTGTTAAATGCCGAGTTAAACCAAACGCAGGCCCTCCAAAATTAATTCCCTTATCGACGTTATCTCCAATAAGAATTATGGTATTTGTATAAGCGGAAAAGGACCAAGGATTCTTTTGATTTTGAGCTAAAGAGACCTGAATAAAGAAGAGGGCACTAAGCAGTAATAAATGCTTTAGATTTTTCATATTGAGGGGTAGTGTAGTATTTCATAACTTTCATTATTGAAATTTATTGTACTACACGACATTTAGATTCAAACAAATTTAATCTAAATCCTTACTGGATTTGAAAATTGATGGAAATTTTCTTTCAATCCAATCAGGAATATAGTTATTGTTTTCATCTTCTTCCATACCTGTAGCCGTTGATATTACAGCATATAATATCACGCCTCCGACTAAAATTACAGCACCTATGATTACAATTACGATATCATCCATTTTGTTGATTTAAATAAATAGTAAGTCAAAATACAAAAAAAAAAAGAATTTAGGAGACTAATTCAATTAATTTCGTAGGACATCTTCATTTAGAATTCTTAAGAGTGTATCAATAAGTTGCCTAGCATCTTTTCTAGAAAAAACTAGAGGTGGTTTTATTTTGATAACATTATTGTCTGGTCCATCGGTACTCATTAAAATTCCATTTTCTTTCATTCTGTTGACCAGGTATTGAGCTTGAGTGGATAGTGGCTTCCCATTTACAGAAACTAACTCTATCCCTAAAAAAAGACCCTGACCTCTAACAGATGCCAGAATAGGATACTTTTTTGCTAACTTCTTTAATTCTGACTTTAATAACGTTCCAACCTGAAAAGCATTTGCTTGAAGTTCTTCTTCATCAACAACATCTAGGACTTCCTTTGCGATGGCACAGGAAACTGGATTTCCACCGAAAGTGTTGAAAAATTCCATGCCATTAGCAAATTTTCTAGCTACTTTTTCAGTGCAAACCACGGCAGCAACCGGATGTCCATTCCCTAATGGTTTACCAATGGTTATTATATCAGGAATTACTCCATGAAGCTCAAACCCCCAAAAAGTCTTTCCCACTCGACCACAACCTGTTTGTACTTCATCTGAAATGCAGATCCCCCCTTCTTTTCGAACAAGAGGATAAACCTTTTTGAGGAACCCCTCTGGTAATTCAACCTGTCCCCCACAACTCAAAATAGGTTCAATAATAAAGCCTCCCAATTTTTCACCATCGCTTTTAAGTTGGTTAATCAAACAATCTACTTCCTTGCTGTAATCTTTCGCTGTATCATCTCCTGTATATTTTCCTCTGAAGGGATCTGGCATTGGAAATACATGAATATGACTTGGAGCTCCCTGACCTCCTTTTCCGTCAAACTTATAAGAACTTATTTCAATACAACCGTTTGTATTACCATGGTAGCCAACTTGAGAAACTAACATTTGACTTGAACCAGTTACAGCTTTTACCATTCTTAAGGCTAACTCGTTAGCTTCACTTCCTGAATTTACAAAATGAAAAACACTCAGTTCATCAGGTAAAGTTTCCTTCAATTTTTGAGCCAAATTCGTGATATTTTTATGTAGATATCTGGAGTTTGTATTTAAAAGACCCATCTGTTTTTGTCCTGCATCTACAACTCTTGAATGCTCATGTCCAACATGAGCTACATTATTTACAGTATCTAGATAGGCTCTACCATCTTTATCAATCAAATAAACACCAGCTCCTCGCACAATATGAAGGGGCTTTTGGTATTGTAAACTCATCCCCTTACCAAGATATTCTTTTCTTGATTTTAAAATCTGTTTTGTCTTATCTATGCTAGAAATACTTAATTCTTCAACCTGAAAAAACAAGTTTGGATCAGGACAAATTGATTTCCAACAATGCTTTTGATTGTTATATGCAACTCCAGGAAAATCATTTTTAAAATCAAGCAAGCTTAACATAATTTGAAAATGCAGGTGAGGTGACCAATTTCCATTTTCAATAGCATTTCCAACTGACCCAATTCGATCTCCTTTTTTTAATTGAGCACCTACTTTGAGTTTTTTGACACTAGCAGTAGATAAGTGTCCGTATAAAGTGAAAAATTCAATACCTTCTTCCTGGTGTCGAAGTATAATTAAACCACCATACTTCTTGTCTCCAGCGTCATCAAAAGAAACTACTACCTCTCCCGCTAAAAAAGTGTGTACTGAAGTATTTGAGGCAACCCAAAAATCAACTCCTAAATGTAAACAACGGCTTTCAGGACCATGATTACCAACTTTTTCATAAGTCGAATTTGTGTAAAGCGGTCTAGGTTCTAAATATCCTCCGGCAATAATTTTATCTTTATTTCGTTTTTGAACCTTAAGCAGCTGAAAATCAAACCAATCTAAATCATTAAATTCTGAGGGTTGTCCAAGCCACGAGCTCGACACACTCAAATCCAAAGGATATATTTGATCCTTTTCTAACGAAGGGAAAAGAGATATTAAAGACACTTTATGGTCAGATGCCCAACTTGAAAAAGTATCAAATTGTGGATGCGGATTTAATCCACAAGCTTCTCTAAAATTATAATGGGCAAATTCAGAATCAATTTTTTCCCATTTCAACAATAAGTTCCAGGCGGACTTATCACTAATTTGAAGGTAGGTGTTGTCCGGATCTTTTATTTTGTTTAGCCTAGATTTAGTTACTGAAATAATAAGACGAATTGCAATGCACAGATAAAGATATGCTAATGCCTTTTCCTCTATTGGAAAAGCTTGATGATATCCCTTAACTACTGCCAATGAGGCTTCAAGCGGATCCTCAAAATTCATTATTGAATAACTACAACAGATAGCTACATCGTTAATGATTTGGGTATAAATAGCGTCGCCATAATCAATTAAAGCTATGACCTCAGGATTGGCCACATCCTTTGAAACAAGACAGTTAAAATCATTTGCATCGTTGTGTATAACGCCTTTACAAAGACACTGGTATTCAGGTTGAACACTTTCGAAAAGATCTAAGAATTTAATAATTACTACTCTTTCCTCCCCTTGAAATAGATTCAAGTGTTCTTTAGTCCAGAGCCCTTCGGCAATGTCCCACTCAAATTTTCTGTGAGCAAAATCATGACTAAAATTTAAAAGTGTACTTGATACTTTACCACATATCAGACCCAATTCGAAACGTAATTTTTCTGAGTGTGGGTTTACCTGATTCCAAACACGTCCGTCTATCCAACTAAGGAGCCTTACACTTCTTAATTTCCCGTTCGGTTCTTCAATAAAAGAAGTTGTTTGCCCTAAAGCTGTATTTCTAATTTTTGGAACAATTAAAGTGCTAGAGACACTCTCAAAATGAAGTAAAATTTTTTCTTGAAAATCTAAAAATTGCTCTTCCCTATCATGACCATATACTTTGATCACAAATTCTTCTCCTTCATCAGTTTTTAGCTTATAATTATGGTCTATTTCGCCGGCTAAAACGGTTACTTCTCCACTTAATCCATATTCCTCTAAAAGGAACTTATTTAGATATCCAATAGTATCTGGAGGCATTCTGATTTTTTACTAATTTAAAATATAAATTTCAAAAATTAACCCTGTCGTTCAAATATCAAACAAATTAATTATTCTCTTCAATTCATAATAAAATGTTAATTTTTTCTTAAATTTAATTATATTTATAAAAAAACAGACGATTATGACAAAAACTATTTCAAACAATTTGAGGAGAATTCCGCTGCTTTTGCTTGCGTTTCTCCCAGTTATTTCCTTGGCACAGCAGTCTGTATCTGGTATGATCACAGATGCAGATACGGGTGAACCCTTACTGGGTGTAACCGTACTTATTCAAGGCACTAACAAAGGAACTGTCTCTGATTTTGATGGAAATTAT